>CAZFVT010000039.1:0-15093 GCA_964522355.1 uncultured Woeseiaceae bacterium
AAGACCTCATCGCCAACGCGAACCACGAACCCCTTGAAAGGCCAGTCGCCTTCACCAATGGAAAACTCGCGGCATTCCCGATCGGCGAGTTCATCAATCGGACAGACATCCACTTCTTCAAGATTCACGCTGCCTGCACCTCAGCATCGTCGGTTTCATTCCACGGCGCGACCTTGAAGAGCAGCAGCATGCCGGGCACGGCGAGGAACATGCAGAGGACGAAGAAGTTCGTCCAGCCCATCTGCTCCACGATCACCCCGGTCACCGCGTTCGACGCCACCCGGGGCACGGCGGCCAGCGCAGTAAATAGCGAGAGTTGAGTAGCGGCAAACGCCGGGTCCGTTGACCGGGCGATGAACGCGGTCAGCGCCGCCGTACCGAGGCCGACGCCCAGGTACTCGAAGGCCATCGCGCCGGCAAGCATCAGACGATCGTTGCCGACCTCGGCGAGACCGGCGAAGGCCAGGATCGTCAGCATCTGCACAAGCCCGAAACACCACAGGGCGCGGTTGATGCCCAGCTTCACCATGATGATGCCGCCGAGCATGACGCCGACGAGGGTCGCGGTTAACCCGGTGAGCTTGGCAATCGTGCCGATCTCCGTGCCCGAGAATCCCAGATCGACGAAGAACGGCGTCTGCAGCGCGACCGCCATGTTGTCGCCCAGCTTGTAGAAGAAGATAAACGCCAGGACGAAGACGGCGCTGGAGAGGCCATTCCTGCCGATGAACTCCCGGAACGGGTTGATGACGGCCTCTTTTAGCGTCTTCGGCGTGTCCGGCTCGCTGATTGCCTCGTCGATCACCAGCGTCATCACGATGCCGACCAGCATGAAGGCCGCGATGATCACGAAGACGCTGCTCCACGGCAGGAAGTCCGACAGGATCAGGCCCAGGCCGCCCGGCACCAGGCCCGCGAAGCGGTAGGTCTGCACGTGGATTGCGTTGCCGAGGCCCAGCTCGGAGTCCGCGAGCAGCTCGCGCCGGTAGGCGTCGAGCACGATGTCCTGGGTGGCGCTGAAGAACGCCACGGTGGCGGCCAGCCCGGCGACGACGCCCAGCGATATCGTCGGGTTGAAGAGGCCCATCGCGGCGATCGTAATCAAAAGCGCTATCTGCGTGACGAGCATCCAGCCGCGTCGCCGGCCGAGAAACGGCAGGACGTATCGATCAACCGCCGGCGCCCAGACGAACTTCCACACATAGGGAAACTGGATCAGGGTAAAGAAACCGATCTCCGCGAGGCCGACGCCCTCCATGCGTAACCAGGCCGGCACCATCTGGAAAAGGAGAAACAGCGGCAGGCCCGAGGAGAAGCCGGTGAAGACGCAGATCAGCATCCGCCGATTGAAAATCGCCTCTTTAAGACTCGGTTTCTCAGCCGCGGCTTCGGTCATGGTTCTCAGTCGAGCGTCCAGTCGTAATCCAGGGTCAGCGGCGCGTGGTCCGAGAAGCGCTCGTCCTTATAGATTTCCCAGTCGGTCACGCGATCTTTGAGCCCGGGCGTTACAACGTGATAGTCGATTCGCCAGCCGACGTTCTTGTCCCAGGCAGCGCCGCGATTTGACCACCAGGTGTACTGGTCCGGCTCCGTGTTGATTTCCCGAAACGCGTCGACGAACTTTTCTTTACCGAACAGATTGGTCATCCACTCCCGCTCTTCCGGCAGGAAGCCCGAGTTCTTGCGATTCGCCTTCCAGTTCTTGAGGTCGATCTCCTTGTGCGCGATGTTCCAGTCGCCGCACAGAACCGTCTGCGAACGACGGCGGCGAATCTTCTGCAGGTGGGGCACGAAGTCATCGAGAAAGCGCCACTTCGATTCCTGGCGATGATCGCCCGAGGAACCGGACGGCAGATAGAGCGATACGACGTTGATGTTGCCGAGCTGAACCTCGAGGTAGCGACCCTCGTCGTCAAACTCGGGAACACCGAAGCCGCGGATGATCCGCTTCGGTTTGTGTTTCGAATAGATTGCGACGCCCGAGTAGCCCTTTTTCACCGCGTCTTCGTAATAGCAGTGATAGCCCTCGGGACGAAACTGTGGATCGGTGAGCTGATGCTCCTGGGCCTTGGTTTCCTGGATGCAGACGACGTCAGCGTCCTTCGATGCCATCCAGTCGAAGAAGCCCTTGCGGGCGGCGGCACGAATGCCGTTGGCGTTCAGGCTGATGATGCGCACTGGCAGGCGATTCCTGTTGCGAATGATTCTCGATTCGTAGTATGCAACCGGCCCCCGAGCGGTGGCTGCACGCCGCCGTATGGCTGTGCGATACTGAAAGCTCAACCCGTGCCACGGCTGCGACTGTTGAAAGCGGGCCATCATACAGAAGCCGGTGCTCAGTCCAACATCATGCGTGCCTACAAGAACGATTTCCTGGAGCTCGCTCTGGAGCTCGGCGTACTACGCTTCGGCGAGTTTACGCTCAAGTCGGGGAGGATCAGCCCCTACTTCTTTAATGCCGGTCTGTTTAACACCGGCTATGCGGCCGCCAAGCTTGGCCGCTACTACTCGAACACGATCATGGACTCCGAGATCGAGTTCGACATGTTGTTCGGACCCGCTTATAAGGGCATCCCGCTGGTCGCCCTCTCGGCCGCCGCGCTCGCCGAGCATCACGACTACGACACGCCTTACGCATTCAACCGCAAGGAAGAAAAAGGTCACGGTGAGGGTGGTAGTACCGTCGGCGCACCGGTGGAAGGCCGGGTACTGATTGTCGATGACGTCATCACGGCGGGCACGGCCGTTCGCGAAGCCGTGCAGATCATCCAGAGTGCCGGGGCGGAAGTTGCGGGCCTGATCATTTCGCTCGATCGACAGGAAGTCGGCCAGAACTCGAAGTCCGCCGTGCAGGAAATTGAGGACAGTCTTGACGTGCCGGTGGCAAGTATTGTCCAGCTGGAAGACATGATCGAACTGCTCGAGGAGTCGAGCGAATACGGCGAACACCTTGAGGCGGTCCTCGCCTACCGACGAAAGTACGGCATCGATACCTGAACCATTTGTATTATTATTAATATCAATGCGTTGAGCGCATGACGCCAGGGTTTGAGCGGGCGCCAAAAACTTGAACCAGTCCTCACTGAGCGACGACGTTTTGTGTAGACTTTGCCTCATGCGACGTTACCTGACAGTCTTAACCGTACTGGTTTTGGTGCCGGCAATTGCCATGAGCCAGGGCCGCGGCCGGGACAGATCAACCTATAGCTACATCAACGAAGCCGGGCAGATCGTCTTCACGGATGCGCCGCCGCCGGAGGCTGCCGAACAGGAAAAGCGCATTCATAACGACGAAGGCATCATCGTCGATCGACTGGCCGGCAAGAAGTCCGCTGAAGAGATCGCCGAAGAGCAACGTCTCGCCAGGATTGAACGGGAAATGGAAGAGCAGGCGCGTCGCGATCGTGCGCTACTGGCTACCTATCTCTCCGTTGAAGAAATCGAACTGCATCGCGACCGTCGCGTTGAGCTGTTCCAGGCTCAGGCGCGCGTAACGGAGCTCTACCTGCGAAACCTGGAAAAGCGTCTCAACGGTCTTGAGCGCGATGCTTCGCATTTCAGCCCCTACTCGGAAGACCCTGACGCGCCGATGATTAACGCGCGGCTGCTCGATGATCTGAACGAAACCAAAGACGCCATCAAGCGCCACGAGCAGAACATCGCTCGCTACCGTCGGGACGAACGCGAAATTGCCGCTCGCTTCCAGCGTGAGATCGACCGCTTCAAGCGGCTCAAGGGCATCGATGATTCCGGCGCGGCGACCACGGCCGTGGTAACGACCACGCAATAGCGCTTTTCGGGCGTTCTGCCCGAGCCTTCATTCCAGAGAGTTTCTATTCCGTCCCCGAGTGGCCGAAGCCACCGGCGCCGCGATCCGTGGCGACGAACTCATCCACTACTTCGAAACCTACCTGCTCAACCGGCACGAAGACCATCTGCGCGATGCGCTCACCCGGATCGATCTGGTAAGGCTCGCTGCCGCGATTCCAGCAGGAGATAAACACCTGGCCCTGGTAGTCGGAGTCGATCAGCCCGGTCAGGTTGCCGAGCACGAGGCCGTGCTTGTGCCCAAGACCTGAGCGCGGCAGCAAGACCGCGGCGAGACCATTGTCCTCGATGAAAATCGCCAGCCCGGTCGGCACCAGGTGCGTCTCTCCCGGCGCCACGTTGAGCGGCTCGTCAATGCAGGCCCGCATGTCGAGTCCGGCGGAGCCTTCAGTCGCATAATGCGGCAGTTCGATGCTGTCCCCGATCCGGGGATCGAGGATCTTGAGCTGTATGTTTCGCATGGGATCCTATTGCTCTGTGGCGAGCCTTGGAAATTCAGAATCGGAAAGGTCGGATGCTGAGTCGTCTGCCGACAGGAAACGTTCGGCGACGAGAGAGATCAGCTTCTCGGCAAGCAGCGTCTTCGGCGCGGTCGGGAACCCCTTTTCACCGCCCGGCCAGAACACCTGCACGGCATTGTCGTCCTGCCCGAAAGCCAGTCCCTCGCCCACCGAGTTGGCGATGATCATGTTGAGCTTCTTGTTGCGGAGCTTCTTGAGCGCGTGCTCGCGGAGATTCGTTGTTTCAGCCGCAAAGCCGACGGTGAATGGAGGATCGGCGAGTGACGAGACCGATGCCAGCACGTCGGGCGCTCGCTCCAAAGATACCGTCATCGTGTCATCGGACTTCTTGATCTTCTGCTCAGCCACCTGGGCCGGGCGATAATCGGCAACGGCAGCCGCGGCGATGAACACGTCGCAATCAGCGATGCGGTTGTGGGTCTCATCGTGCAGCTGCTGCGCGGTCGTGAAATCGACCCGATCGACGCCCGGGGGTGTTGGCAAATCGACGGGGCCGGAGAGCAAGGTGACTTTCGCGCCGGCCTTTGCCGCAGCAGCGGCCATCGCAAAACCCATCTTCCCCGAGCTGTGGTTGCTCAGGTAACGCACGGGGTCGAGCGGCTCACGTGTAGGACCGGCGGTAACGATGACCTGCTTGCCGGCCAGCGGCCCCTCGGCAGCGTGACTGGAAAACACGGCATCCACTAATTCGGGCACGTCCAGCATGCGGCCGGGGCCCGTTTCGCCGCAGGCCTGGTCGCCCACGCCCGGGCCGAGTATCGACACACCTCTCTCGACCACCGTCGCAACGTTGGCCTGCACGGCCGGGTTCGCCCACATGACGTGATTCATGGCAGGCGCCACTGCGACGGGTGCTTTGGTAGCAAGGCATAAGGTCGTCAGCAGATCACCCGCTGAACCCTGCGCCAGCCGGGACAGAAACTCGGCAGTCGCCGGCGCGATCAGAACCTGGTCCGCCCAGCGCGCCAGCTCGATGTGGCCCATCGCGGCTTCGGCGGTTTCGTCCCACAGGTTGTCTCGCACCGGTTCGCCGGACACTGCCTGCAAGGTGGTAGCGGTCACGAATTGGTGGGCACTCCGCGTCATCACCACGCGCACCTCGGCGCCCCGGCCGCGCAAACGACGAACGAGCTCCGGTGCCTTGTAGGCAGCAATGCCAGCGGTGATGCCGAGTAGGATTTTCATGGGCTTCAGTTTACTAGATGAGGCCTATGGCTGCCCGTGACAAGGCGCAAGGTCCGGGAGTTGAGGGGGATTGTGACTCCGAGCGCCTGTCTGATGCGTTCGGCGCTCTTGTGCTGACGAGGAAATCGCGGCTGGAAGCCGCTCCCACGGGCTGCCGTGCTGACAATCTCGGCCAAATCACTTTGAGCTGTCTCGCCCCTCCGACCCGCCGAAATCATCGCGGCTGGAAGCCGCTCCTACGGGCAGTCGCCATGCTGACAATTTCCGGTAAACCACTTTGAGCTGTCTAGGACCCCCCAACCCCGTGGGAGCGGCTTCCAGCCGCGATCGGTCACTGCAACAACCGCAGCCCCTCAGGCGCATTTGATGCGGATCCTTCCGCTGACACCGGACGCCCCGAAGAAACCTCTGAGGCTGTCGCACCTGCCCCTTCATAATGACTCCTCACAGCACCCGCGTGCCCGTCCTTCGAACACATCGGCAAACAGGTCAGCGCCAGCGACCAAAAGACAACAAGCGTGCGGAAGTCGATCGGCAGAAATCGTCTGATCATCTTCTGTTCCTCCACCGATCGCTTCCGCGCGCCGTGCTAGACCGCTTCCATCAGCGGCGACAGGGCGGTAACAACGCGTTCGATCTGCTGCTCGTTGGCAAGATCCGTCAGGATGCCCAGGAAGCGGCCGTCCTGAACGCCGGAGACGATGTACTGCCAGCGATAGGCCGCGAGTATCGTGTCGCCGATGACCTTTTGCTCATCGTCGGTCAGGTCCCTGTCGATCGTATCGACGACGTAGTTTGCATCTGCTTCAGCCTGCGCCAGCAGAATGCCGTCCACCGCCACCACGAGATCAATCAAATCCGTTACGGCCTGGTCACGCTCGGCTTCGCTGAGCTTCCCGTCCTCGCGGCGCCATTCGAGCTCGTCGATGACCGCGTGCTGCGACTCTTCCTTCCAGTGATAGAGGAACACGTCCTTCCAGAGGGCTGACAAGCCTTCTTCCGGTTCAATGCTCTTTTTGAAGTGCACCTGGGTGAAGATCTCGATGTGGCAGGTCAGCGCCAGCACGGACCAGGTCGATTTGCTCAGCACGACGCTGGCGACGGCGTTCGGGTCGGACACGTCGACATAACCGGCCGGCATGGTGTCGGCGGCCAGCGCTTCAACACGTCGGAACAGTTCCTGGTGCTTGAGCTCCTCATCGCTGAAGCGAATCATCGCTTCGAGTGCAAGCTGGTCGCCGAGCCAATGGTCGTGACTGACCTCGAGAATCTTCGCGTTGATGAAGCGCTCGACGAGGCCGAAGATGTTCGCGTAGGTGCGGCCCTGCACCTGGCTGACGAAGCGCTGCTCTTCGTCGTTGAGGAAGTCCAGCCGGTTTACGTAGGACAGGCCGTTGGGGAGGTACTTCTCGTTGACGTCGAGCGTGCGACCGCGGATGACGTCGCGGTCGATGTCCCAGCGCACGCGCTTGGAGATATCGATGCACCGGGCGTACCGGCTGGAATCGTCGTTATCAATGATGGGGGCTACTGCTGCCATGGTTTTCTCCTCTAAAGTGGGCTGATTGACGGCCCGCGTTGATCGTTAAACGTGGGAGAAATGATCGGCGAGGCGAACCGCGCGGACTATGGGGCCTATGTCCCGGAGAGCGCCCCTGTTGTCCCTTTTTCGGGGGAGGATTGTCCCGACGAGGAGTAAGATGGCGATTCGCAACGGGTTTCGGGGGAAACGTGCGGCAGCAAACCAGGATGCTAAGAACGCCCGATGGCGTGAATCTCGCCTGGGCAAAAACCGGGGCGGGGCGGCCGTTTGTCCGCGCGTCGACCTGGCTTACCCACCTGGAGCACGACTGGGAGAGCCCGGTGTGGCGGCACTGGATCGAGTTCTTCGCCGAGCACTTCGAGCTGATTCGTTACGACGAACGCGGCAGCGGCATGAGCGACTGGGTCGTTGACGACTATTCATGGGAACGCTGGCCCGACGACCTCGAAGCGGTTGTGGATGCTTCCAAGGTCGAGACGCCGTTCCCGATACTTGGTGTTTCTCAGGGCGGCGTCGCGGCCGTCACCTACGCAGCTCGCTATCCCGAGCGGGTGTCGCAGCTCATTCTCTGCGGCGCCTACGCGCGCGGCTGGGGCGAACGCGAGGAACATGAAGGCGCCCAGCAGTATCGTGCCATCCTGGAACTCACGAGACTCGGCTGGGGCCAGCAGAATCCGGTTTACCGGCAGCTCTTCACTTCTAGATTCGTTCCCGAGGGCACGCCCGAGCAGCTCGACTGGTTCAATGAGCTCTGCCGCAAGACGACCAAGCCCGACGTCGCCTACGAACTGCTGAAATCTCGCATGAGCCCGAACGTCTGTGATTTGCTGCCGAAGCTGAAGGTGCCTACCCTCGTGCTGCACGCCACCGAGGACGAGGTTGTCCCGCTCTCCGAAGGGCGCTATCTCGCCACGCATATTCCGAACGCCCGCTTCGTGCAGCTCGAGTCACGCAACCACATCCTGCTGGAGGAAGAGCCGGCCTGGCAGCGATTCAAGGACGAGATTGTAGAGTTTCTCGGCATCGTGCCGTCGGAGACGGCAGAGGACCCGGTCTTCGAAGCGCTGACTCCCCGCGAACGGGACATCCTCATCCATATCGCTAACGGCGAAACCAACGCAGCAATTGGCGAGGCGCTGTTCATCAGCGAAAAAACCGTCCGCAACAACATTACCCGCATCTTCGACAAGCTCGGCGTGAGCTCCCGCGCGCAGGCGATCGTGATGGCGAAAGACGGGCGGTTGGAGGTCGAAGGCTGAAGCAGTGGATCCGGATCGAAGCGCTCCCGGATCCTGAGCTCCTGACCTGTGTTCTACCTGCCTTGAGATATGATGTGGCGACACGTCTATTCCCCGAGGGAATCCCTATGCGCTCGCGTCCTGTCCTGATCACCCTGGCCGTTCTTGGCCTTCCTTTATCGGCCGCAGCCGAAGCTGACTACTTCCGAATGGAGCTGAGCATAGCCGTGGATCGGTCGGCAGAAGAGACCTGGTCGAAGATCGGTGACTATTGCGACATCAGCGAATGGCTGGGCCTGAGCTGTGAAATCACCGAGGGTGACGGTGGGATCGGCACCGTACGCGTACTCAACGGGAGCATCATCGAGCCGATGGTCGCCCAAACCGAGCTGTCCTATGGCTACACGCAGCCGGCCGTGCCGGGCGAGTTCTACAACCTCTATCACGGCTTCATGGAAGCCCGGCCGGTTACCGATGCAAGCTGCGAGATCCTGTACACGGTGATGTGGGATGTGTCCGGATCGAGCGAAGAAGAGGCTCAGGCTGCCATCGAACGGCGGCGCCGGCTATTCGGCGAAGGGTTGGAAAAGATGAAAGAGATCGCCGAATCGGAATGAGCAAACGAGAACGAATCTGGTAGGCGTACTCGAGTCAACTAGCAACGCGACCGCTCATAGCTGAGCGCCGGCAGCCCGCAAAGAAACGCGAATCAACGGCGCCTGCAACAGGGCATTCCGTCCGGTACGTCCGTCGTCCACTCTGCTGCGGTTGCGTCGCAAATTGGCAGCAGCGAATCAGCCTGCTGCCGCCGTTGCTGTCGGCTTTCGGCGACGTGCAGGCGCATGGGCCGATATCGCCGCGCCACGGGGACTTATGTCACAAACGTCGAGAGTTCCTTTGGCAGGCGTCTGCCTGCGGCGACGCTATTTTTGCGAATTTCATCGAATCGCCGTGCCCATCCGCGTTCGCGGACACTCGGCACCGACTAAGCCTTTGACATAAGGCGAAACTTTCACGGCTGGCACAGCAGTTGCAATGTGTGATTCGAGGCCACGAAGCGGCCAATCGCTCTCTGGCCACCAATGGATCATCCAAGGAGGAGACCATGAAGAACCTGAGCATTGTATCTATCGGCCTGTTGCTTGCCCCGGCGGCATTCGCGCAGGACGACATGGCACCGAGCCCTTTCGACCGACTCGATGCCAACGAAGATGGGCAAATCAGCGTGATGGAAGCGGAAGCCAGTCCAACGCTGCTTGAACGTTTCGCGAGCCTCGACGCCAACGGCGACGGACTGCTGAGTCAGGAGGAATTCGCGGCGTTCCTACCCGGACGCTAGGCCCTCCCCCGCCTGGTTTCCAGTCCGGATTGCCGATCGGAGGCAGGGACGCCTCCGGTCGGCGCTTTTTTTGGAGAGTAGCCTTTCCAAGCCTGCGATCTCGGCTTCGGCCAGCGACCGCGGACTTTATCCATACATCGCCCGGGAAGAGCGGTAACGGACGTAGCACGTATCGGGCAAGCTCAAATCCGCGATGCTTAATGACCGTGCCGTAAACCCGACCCGAACTGCCAACAGTGGGCCACGACGATTGGTCCGCGGCGACCCGTCACGCCTAAGCGAATCTGAACTCGTCGCGATTCTCCTTCAGCGTGGTCCGCGTCACGAAGAGGCGCTTAATCTCGCGACAGATCTATTGAACACCTTCGGCAACCTCCGCTCACTGCTAACCGCCCCCGCCACCGCGCTGGAAAAAACCCGCGGCATAGGCCCTGTACGTTCGGCAACGTTGAAAGCCATCCCGGAACTCGCCCGGCGCTACTTCGAAGCCAGCCTCGTCGTCGGTGACGCGCTTAAGAACCCGGCCGATACCCAGCGCTACCTGCAGGCGAAGCTTCGCGATCTGCCGCACGAGCTGTTCTGCTGCCTTTATCTCGACAACCGGCACCGCGTGCTGAAGTTCGACCAGCTGTTTCGGGGGACCATAGACGGCACCAGCGTGTACCCTCGGGAGGTGGTGAAAGAGGCGCTGGCCTGCAACGCGGCTGCCGTCATCGTGGCGCACAATCACCCCTCTGGAGTGGCCGAGCCCAGCCAGGCGGACGAGCGAATCACGACCCGGCTGAAGGCGGCGCTGGAGCTGGTGGATATCCGGCTGCTGGACCACCTGGTGGTTGGCGACGGCCGCTGCACGTCGCTGGCCAGCCGGGGGTTGGTCTAGAGGGCGGCGAATAGGCGCCGTACGTGCTTGATTAGCCTCATGGAGGCTGGTATAAAGTGCGGCTCCGTGCCTACGACCAGTGGGCAAGCACCAAATAAATCAGAGACTTAAGTCCCATGTCCAAGGTATGCCAGGTTACCGGGAAGCGCCCGATTACGGGTAACAACGTTTCCCACGCCCACAACAAGACTCGCCGTCGCTTCCTGCCGAACCTGCAGTACAAGCGTTTCTGGCTCGAGTCCGAAAAACGCTACGTGCGCCTTCGCGTGTCCCACAAGGGCCTGCGCATCATCGACAAGAAGGGCATCGACCAAGTGATCGCCGACCTGCGTTCGCAGGGTCAGCGCATCTAACCCGGAGGGAAACGACCATGCGTGAGAAAATCAGACTCGTATCCAGTGCCGGCACCGGACACTTCTACACGACGGCGAAGAACAAGCGCCTGCACCCGGAAAAGATGGAAGTACGCAAGTACGACCCGAAGGCGCGCAAGCACGTCATGTACAAGGAAGCGAAGATCAAGTAAGGCTTCGTTACCAGACACAAAAAAGCCCGCTTCGACGCGGGCTTTTTTGTGTCTGGCTGAAAGGTCGTTCAGGCGGTGGCGAGCTGATAGCCGCGAAGTCGGGCCGCAAAATCCTCCAGCACCTGGATGCCGCTGGCCTCGGCCTCGGCGCACCACTCTTTCAGCTGCGCGAGCAGCTTTTCATTGCTGACGTTCGCACCGCTCCATAAATCCTGCAGGCGCTCGCGGAATTCATGCACAGTTTCAAGCGCTGCGCTGCCGGCGAGCACCTGGCTCAGGCGCTCGCGAGCCTTCTCGTCCAGCAGGGCCGGCTGTCGAACCAGGACCTTCTTCGCGCGTCGCAGCGCGCGGTCACCGGCAGCCATCGCCTTGGCCTTCTCCAGCTTGAGCGTCGGCAGGGTGACGTGTTTTGTGTAGTCGCGCAGCACGTGCATGCGGTTGACGATGATCGCGCGCAGGTTGTCGATGTCGACGGCCACTGGCGGCTCTTCCGCCATGACCGGCTGCGGCGCGACCTTGCGCACCTTGGCGAGACCAAACACCCGGAACACCGAGATGTACATCCAGCCAATGTCGAACTCCCAGGGGCGCACCGAGAATTTTGCCGAAGTCGGGAACGCGTGGTGGTTGTTGTGCAGTTCCTCGCCGCCGATCAGGAAGGCCCAGGGGACGAGATTGGTGGCGGCGTCATCGCATTCGAAGTTGCGGTAGCCGCTGTGATGGCCCAGGCCGTTGATGACTCCGGCGGCGAACACCGGCATGGACGCCATCTGGATCGCGATGATGATGATGCCCGGCACGCCGAAAAGCAGCAGGTCCATAAACACGGTGAATACGATGCCGGCATGCGGGAAGCGCAGGTAAACGTTTCGCTCCAGCCAGTCGTCCGGCGCGCCGCGGCCGAACTTCTCGATCGTCTCCGGATTGCGTTTCTCTTCCTGGTAAAGCTCGGCGCCTTCGGTCAGCACTTTCTTGAGGCCGTAGATTCGCGGGCTGTGCGGATCGTTCTCGGTTTCGCAGAAGGCGTGGTGCTTGCGATGCACGGCCACCCATTCGCGGGTGAGCATGCCCGAGGTGCTCCAGATCCAGAAGCGGAAGAAGTGGCGCAGCACCGGGTGCAAATCCAGCGACCGGTGGGCCTGGTCGCGGTGCAGGTAGAGCGTTACGGCCATCATCGTGATCTGGACGAGAATGAAAGCGGCCAGAACATAGCCCCAGAAAGAGAGATCCAGGAGACCGTAAGCGTATTCCATGGTGCATTCCGAATGTTTAGGACACCCGGACTATAACGAAGCACACCCGCAGCCGAAAGAACGGATTCGTCGTTTTGAATCTCCCTGCAATCGCGGTGCAATCGCAGCGCGCAACGACTATATTCATCGGCCGTCGTTCTTCTGCCTGTCCCTCCAGCATGCCAGAGCTTCCCGAGGTCGAAACCACCCGCCGCGGTATCGAACCGTGGCTTACCGGTGAGACGATTGAAGCGGTGATCGTTCGCGATCGCCGCCTGCGCTGGCCCGTGCCCGAGGATCTCGAGCGCCGCCTGGCCGGGCAGACCATTAAGGGCCTGCGGCGCCGTTCCAAGTACATTTTTTTCGACGTCGCCGACGGCAGCGCCATGCTGCATCTCGGCATGTCCGGCAGCGTGCGCATCATCGACCCGGACGAACCGCCGGGGAAACACGATCACGTCGATATTCGGCTGGACAGCGGCAAAGCCATGCGCTTCCGCGACCCGCGGCGCTTCGGCTCACTGCTTTGGGCCGACGACCCGGCGGCCCACCCGCTGATTGCCGGCCTGGGCCCGGAACCGCTGAGCGACGAGTTTGATGGCGACACGCTCTGGCGCGCGTCCCGCGGCCGGAAGATTGCCATCAAGCCGTTCATCATGACGGCGTCGGTCGTCGTCGGCGTTGGCAACATCTACGCCAGCGAGTCGCTGTTTGCCGCCGGCATCCACCCGAAACGGGCGGCCGGCCGGGTGTCCCGCGAACGCTATCAGAAGCTCGCCGAGGCGATACGCTCGGTGCTGCAGCGGGCGATCGATGCCGGTGGCACGACCCTGCGGGATTTTCACGGCGGCGACGGTGAGCCCGGCTATTTCAAGCAGCAGCTCGATGTATACGGGCGCGACGGCCGGAAATGCCGACGCTGCGGTGGTGAGGTTCGCTCCGTGGTACTTGGACAGCGCTCGACGTTCTACTGCCCCGACTGTCAGCGATAGCCGGCTAGCCGATGCCGATGCGCTCCAGCAGCGCCTCGTGCACCACCGGCGACACAAACTTCGAAATATCACCGCCTAGACTAGCTACCTCACGCACCAGGCTCGAGGAGATGAAGTTGAACTGGGCGGCCGGCGTCAGGTAGACGGTCTCCACGTCATCGGTCAGTTCGCGGTTCATGTTGGCGAGCTGGAATTCGTATTCGAAGTCGGAGACGGCGCGTAAGCCGCGGACAATCACCTCGAGCTCGTGCTGCTGGGCAAACTCAATGGTCAGTCCCGTGTAGCCGGTCACCTCGACGTTATCGAGATCGGCGAGCACGGCCTTGACGAGTTCGACCCGCTCGTCGAGCGAGAACATGGGCTCTTTGCCGGGGTTGGCGGCCACGGCTACCACGATGCGGTCGAAGAGCTTGGAGCCGCGGCGCACTAGATCTTCATGACCGATGGTCACGGGATCAAAGGTTCCCGGGTACATTGCCGATACGCCCATCGCTTCCCCCTTAAGCGGGTTCGGGTTTGCCGTTAAGGCCGTGCCCGAACCTAGTCACTGTCGGCACGTGCCAGCGCATAACGCACCTGGCCGGCCGTTTTTTCTTTGATCGTCGTCAGCCCGGCAGGTAATTCAGGCGGCGTCTGGCCGCGGTCCTGTTCGAAGTAGACGTACGCGCCGGGGGCGAGCCAGCCGCCCGACACCAGCAGTCTACACAATTCCCCCGTTGAATCGTCGGCATACGGCGGATCGAGGAACACAACGTCGAAGGGCTCAGTTGAGGTTTTCCGGAGATAGGTCAGCGCATCGCCACCGACGACCTGCGCATCACGGGCGTCCAGGGTCTCGATGGCCTCGTGAAGACCGCGAATAGCCGGCTTTGCCCGTTCCACCAGTACCGCCTCTGCCGCGCCGCGCGAGAGCGCCTCGAAACCAAGCGCACCGGTGCCGGCATAAAGGTCGAGGCAGCGGCTGCCCTCAATGGTGGGAGCCAGCCAATTGAAGAGCGTTTCGCGAATCCGCTCGGAGGTCGGACGAAGGCCCGGCAGGTCGGCGACACGCAGCACCCGCCCGCGCCACTTTCCGGCTACAATTCGCAGCCGGCCGGGTGCCGAAGCGCGGCGTCGATCCCTGGTCTTCTGGCCTGTCACGACCGCGTACTCCCTGGGCTGCCGCCGACTTCGGCGGACGAAATAATGGATCTGGCGGCAACGCGACGGCCAGCCTTTTGATCATGTGTGAGCATAACGGGTGACGCACGCGCTGTGTTTGGAAAACGAGACAAACCGACCGAAGAGAAAAAGCCGGGTTTCATCAAGCGCCTGAGGGCGCGGCTGAACCAGGGCGATAGCTGGCTGACCTACGACCTCGCGAACCTCGCCCCCGGCGGCAAGATTGATGAGGACGTGATGGAGGAGCTGGAAACCCACCTCGTGATGGCAGACGTCGGCGTCGAGGCCACCGAACGCATCGTCGCCGGGCTGCAAAAGAAGCTCGCGCGTAAGGAATTGAAAGACGTCGAAGCGCTGCGGAGCGGGCTGCGCGCCAGCATGCACGAGATGCTCGCGCCCGTCGCCGAACCGCTGGTGATCGGTGACCAGCGACCGTTCGTCATCCTGATGGTCGGCGTCAACGGCGCCGGCAAGACCACCACGATCGGCAAGCTGGCGAAACGCCTGCAGGACGAGGGGCTTTCGGTGATGCTTGCCGCCGGCGATACGTTCCGTGCGGCTGCCGTCGAGCAGCTCCAGGTCTGGGGCGAGCGTAACGACATTCCCGTGATCGCCCAGCAGTCGGGCGCGGACCCGGCGGCGGTGATC
>CAZFVT010000040.1:0-12467 GCA_964522355.1 uncultured Woeseiaceae bacterium
CAGGGAGAATCGCGCCGGCCGCACCTCGCACAAGACCTTTCCCGGCCTGATCGTTCATACCGATGACATGACGGAACACCAGGGCAGCGGTTACGGCCTGCACCTTGGATGGAGCGGCAACTACCGCCTGAGAGTCGATGAGTTTGGTGACGGTCGCAGTTCAGCCCAGCTAGGTGAACTGTTTCTCCCTGGAGAGATGCCCCTGGCGCCGGGCGAGTCCTACGAGTCGCCGCTTCTTTATGGCGCCAGTTCGGATGCCGGTTTTAACCGGCTGTCGCAGGCCTTCCATCGATACGTTCGCGCTCGCCTTACCGACGAGCGGGTACAGGGCAAGCTGAAGCCGGTGCACTTCAATTCCTGGGAGGCCATCTATTTCGATCTTTCCCTCGACAAGCTGAAGCCGCTGGTGGATGCGGCTGCCGACGCGGGCGCTGAGCGCTTCGTGCTCGATGACGGCTGGTTCCCGGGCCGTAATGACGACACCGCCGGGCTTGGCGACTGGTATGTCGACACGAACAAGTTTCCCGACGGCCTGCACCCGCTGGTGAGCTACGTCCACGAGCAGGGTATGGAGTTCGGGCTCTGGGTCGAACCGGAGATGGTGAATCCGGATAGCGAGCTCTACCGCCAGCATCCCGACTGGGCGCTAAGCGCAGGAGATGCGCCTGTCGTGTTGTCCCGTCATCAGCTGGTGCTGGATCTCGCGCGGGCCGAGGTATCTGACTACCTCTTTGAACGCATCGACAACCTGCTGTCCGAGTACCCGATTACCTATCTCAAATGGGACATGAATCGAAACCTGGAACAGCCCGGCGGCGCCGACGGCCGCGCCTCCGTGCACCGGCAGACGCTCGCGGTGTACGCGCTGATGGCACGGCTGCGGCGGGCGCATCCAAAGGTTGAGATTGAGAGCTGCTCATCGGGCGGCGCGCGCGCGGATTTCGGCGTGCTGGCGCACACCGACCGGGTGTGGACGTCCGACAGCAATGATCCGCTCGATCGCCTCTCGATTCAGCGCGGGTTCTCGATGTTCTTTCCGGCCGAAGTCATGGGTGCGCACGTTGGTCCGCGCCACTGCCACATCACCGGCCGAACAACGTCGATGGCGTTCAGGGCCGGCGTGGCGCTGTTTGGTGACATGGGCATCGAGGCAAACCTGCTCGAGGTCAACGCCGAGGAGCTTGCCGTCCTCAAGGAAGCCGTAGCGTTGCACAAGAAACATCGTGCGCTGATCTTCAGCGGTGATCTTTATCGGCTGGAAACTGACGACAGCGAAAACGCTTTCGGCATCGTCGCCGCCGACAAGAGCGAAGCGCTTTGTTCCTGGGCGCAGGTCGGCACGATGCGGCGCAGCCTGCCCGGCAGGCTGATGTTCGCGGGTCTGGCGTCAGGGGCGCGCTATAAGGTAGAGCTCATCTGGCCGGCGGGCGAACGAAGCTGGTCAACCTCGGTGCTGGACGCCGTCGACGGCCAGGCCTTGAGCGGAGAGTCCCTGATGCGAGCCGGCATGCAGCTGCCGATCGTCGACCCCGAGAGTCTCCTGGTCTTCCACCTCGTCCAGGTCTAGCGCTCAAGCCTCCTGCGGCAGGTCTTCTTCGCTGCCGGCGAAGCGAAGCTCCGGCCGGGTGCCGAACAGGAACCGGCTGACAACGAGCGCGAACAGCACGCTCAAGACCAGGGTGATGAACATCATGTGGATGTAGTGCAGGGGCTGCCAGACGAACGAGAACCACGCGTAAATCAGCACGCCAAAGACCACCGCCATGATGGCCGCCCGCGAGTCGACGTTGTTGAACAACAGCCCGACGATAAACGCCGAAAGTATGGGCATGCTGAGCAGGCCGTAGAGCTGCTGGATGGTATTGATGATGCTGTCCGCCGTGGCGTAGATCGGCACCAGCAGCAGCGCAATGATGACGATCACCAGCGTGATGACCGCGTTGAGCCGCGGCACGTTGGGTGCCGAGCCAATGTACTTCTCGTGAATGTCGAGCACGTAGAGCGCCGTCGACGAGTTGAGAATGCTGTTGACCGTCGTCAGCACGGCAGCGGCGATGGCTGCGGCGAACGCGCCCGACAGCCAGGTCGGCAGGATGTCGCCAACGATCTGGCCATAGGCGGCATCGCCAATGTCGCCATAGAGTTTGTAGGAAACGATGCCCGGCAGGACGATCATCGGCGGCACGATCAGGAAGCGAATGCCGGCGGCGGCAAGCACACCTTTCTGGCCTTCCTGCACGGTGGGTGAGGCCATCGCCCGCTGGGTGATCGTCTGGTTGGTGCTCCAGTAGAAGATCTGGATAAAGATCATGCCGGTCAGCAAGGTGTGCCAGGGGATGGGCGAGTCGTTGCCACCAATCATGGTCAGCCGCTCGCGCGGAATGCCGGAAAAATCGAAGTTGATGGCCGAAAGCGCGAGGAACACCACCAGCATGCCGAGCGACAGCAGCAGCACACCGCTGTAGGCATCCGACACCGCGACGGCACGCAACCCACCAAACACCGCATAGGCCATGCCGACGACGGCGAATATCGTTGCAATGACGATGATCGGCGCGTCGACGCCGAACATGCTCTTCATAAACAGTGCGCCGGAGTAAAGCGCCGAGGGGATAAAGATGAAGACGTTGCCCAGCAGGAACAGGGTGCCGATCAGTGCGCGTATGTGATGATCGTTATAGCGCTTCTCGAGTAGTTCGGTGGTCGTCGTGCACCGGTACTTGTAGTAAACCGGCAGGAACACTTTGGCGAGAATGATGAGGCCGGCGACGGCTGAGAATTCCCACCAGGCCAGCAGCGCCATCTGGTTGCCGTTCATGCCGACGAGCTGATCGGTGCTCAGGTTCGTCAGGGTGATCGAGCCGGCGACGTAGGCCCAGGTCAGGCCACCGCCCGCCAGGAAAATTTCCTTGTTCTCGGCGTCGGTGCTGTGATCCTCTGACTTAGGTGCCGCGCGGCACTTCAGATAGGTCAGGAGGCCGATCAGCGCCGTGATGCCAAAAAAGATCAAAAATTGAATAGTCATGCGACTTGCGGCCCCCCGGCTCGATGCGATCGCTCGGAGCGATCAGCGTTACTCGCGTTAGTCGTTCAAGGTGCCGATCGGATGCCGGCTTTTATTCGTCTGTAATATCATACAAATAGCAATGTAGCCACCGGCGTCGGCCCGGCGGTTACGTTCTACGTCCGCCAGATGGCCAGGTCGCGGGCGCCGATTACCCGCTCACCCAACAGCAGCTCGGCGTCCTCTGGTACCACGTCGGCCAGCGCCTTTTCTCCATAGTTGAACGCGAAAACGAGATCGCCCCGGCGGCGAATGCGCAGGTCTTCATCGAGCACGCGGGTTTCAATCGACTGGCCTTCGCAAACGGCTCGCAGGTAATCGCGGAGGAAGGCATCGTCGGTCAGGGTTCCCAGGTAGTCGACGCGGCCCTGCCGAACGACGGCCGCGCCATCGTCCTCATAGCGAGCCACTACCTCGGCATCGCCGGCCTCGATGCACTCACGCCACACCAGGCTCTCATACGTTTTGCCGCCGTAATCGAGCGGCTCCGGGCAATCCTCGCGCAGCGTTTCTATCGACGTCACGCGTATGTCGATAAGAGACTGCAGCGGTCCCGGCGGCAGGCTGGCGGGATAGCCGAACTCTTCGGTCTTGGCGCCAGAGCGCGGACCGATCACCAGGCGTTTGCCACAGGCTTTCAGGTTTTCCAGCCAGTCGTCGTATATCACGGGCAGGGCGGGTGCGATGACAAGGTCGTAGCTCGAGAGGTCAGCGGCCGGTGACACCACGTCCGCATCCACGCCTATGCGGCGCAGCGCGCTGTAGTAGCGAAACTGCACGTCGACGGCGTCGTAGCCGGCGCCCTGCTGTTCGATGTCACTGAGCCACTGGCTCTCGACGCTGGACAACAGGGCCACACTTGCCGTTGCCGCCGGCAGCGAATCGACCTGCAGCTGCTTCGCCTCGGCGATTGCCCGTTCGATTTCGGGCCACGCGTCGGACTCGCTATGGTCCGGCCGCAGCAACCCGGCGTGCATCTGCTCCTGGGCAAACGGCGCCTGCCGCCAGCGGAACCAGGACACACAGTCCGCGCCGTGCGCAAAGGCTTCCAGGGTCCAGAGGCGAATCATGCCCGGCGCCGGTCGCGGGTTGCTCCTCGCCCAGTTCACCGGGCCCGGCTGCTGCTCCATGACCCAGAAACCCTTGCCGGTGAGGCCGCGGGTCTGGTCGAAGTACCAGGTGCTGAAGTCCGGGTGCCCGGTGCGCATATAGCGCCGGAACGCCTCCGGGGAGGCGTCGGCAAACTTAAGGTCTGTGCGCCCCAGCGGATAGTTGTCGAAGCTGGCGAAGTCGAGTCCTTTGGCCAGCGCGAAGTCGTCGGCGTTCGTGTCATCGGTCGGAATGAAGTTGTGCGTGACGAACTGTCCCTCTCGGGCATGCTTGCGAATCGCTTCAACCATCGCGTCGTGATAGCGAACCACCTGGTCGGAGGAAAAGCGCCGCCAGGCAAGCTGATGCGCAGGGCTGGTTTCCGTCACCGCGCCGACCGGCAGTTCGATCTCGGCAAAACTGCGGTACTCCATCGACCAGAACACGTTTCCCCAGGCCTCGTTCAGCGCGTCGATAGTTTCGTAGCGCCGCTCACACCAGGACTGAAAGGCGTCGCGGGCGACCGGCGACGCGCTGAGCGTCGTATCGTGACAGCAGAGCTCGTTGTCCGTTTGCCAGCCGGCAATGCCGCCGTGGTCGCCGTAACGTTCAGCAAGCGCACGGGTGATGCGCAGCGACTCCCGGAGATAGACCTCGCTCGAAAAATCATAGTGTCTTCGCGAGCCGAATCCGCGGGTGCGTCCCGTGTCGGGATCAACCGGCAGGATTTCCGGCCACTGGTCGATGAGCCATTTGGGCGGCGTGGCCGTCGGCGTGCCTAGCACGACCTCCAGCCCGGCATCGTTTAGCACCGCAATCGATCGGTCGAGCCAGTCAAATTCATAGCGACCCGGATCCGGCTCCAGCCGCGACCACGCGAACTCCCCGATTCGGATGTAACGCAGGCCCAGGCTGGCCATGCGCTTAGCGTCTTCCGGCCAGACAGACTCCGGCCAGTGTTCCGGGTAATAGCAAACGCCAAACACGTCGTACTCCCTTAGAGGTTGGGGCTTTGCGGGTCGCCGCATTGTGCCCGAGTCGGCCACACGGCGCGTCCCGGAGCGCTATTTCCGCTCAATACCAAGACCCGATAAAAAGGATGTTTACTATTTATATGATATATACTAGGATTCTTTCCAACAATTCGAAGTACTACGGTGCCGGCCCGTCTGGCACCCGCATCTGTAACGACTTTCCCGGGGGGGAGCTATGAAGGTTGCACAGCCCAAGTCTGTGAAGTTCAGGAAAACCGCGCTTGCCGCTGCCGTAACGACGGCGGTGACCATGGGCGCCACGCCATCGGTCTTCGCGCAGGACGAGGCCATCGAAGAAATCATCGTTGCCGGTATTCGCGGCAGTCTCGTCAGAGGTATGGACGTCAAACGCAACGCCACCGGCGTCGTCGACTCCATCGCCCAGGAAGACGTGGGTAAATTCCCGGATCTGAACGTCGCCGAATCGCTGCAGCGAATCACCGGCGTCTCCATTGACCGCTCCGGCGGTGAGGGCCAGCAGGTCACGGTCCGCGGTCTCGGTCCGCAGTTCAACACGGTACTGGTCAACGGCCGTCAGATCGCCACCGACAGCCCGGGACGCGAGTTCAACTTCGACATGCTGTCCTCCGACCTGATTACCGGCGCAGACGTTTTCAAAACCACGCAGTCCAACCTGCAGGAAGGCGGCATCGGCGCGACCATCAACGTCAAGACGGCGCGGCCCTTCGACAATCCCGGGCTGCAGATCGTCGGCTCGCTGAAAGGCATGTACGAGAGCCTCTCCGAGGAAACCAAGCCGCAGGCCGCGCTGATCGTCAGCAACACCTTTAACGACAGCTTCGGTGCCCTGGTCTCTGCTTCCTACCAGGAACGCAGCGTCCAGATTAACCGCATCGAGACCGCCGGCTGGCGCCCGGGACAGACCATCTCGAACGCCAACGACGGCATCCTGTTTACCAACGCCTACATCCCGCGAAACTGGGACCAGATCGTCGATACCCAGGAACGTACTCGCACCAACGTCAACCTCGCACTGCAGTTCACACCAACCGATGAGCTGAGCGTGACCGTCGACGGCTTCGTCAGCCAGTTCGAAGTGAACTCGCTGGTCACGGACCTCGCTTCGTGGTTCGAGCCCGATCGTGTTGGCACCGGCCAGATCGACCCGGCCACCAACACGCTTGTCAGCTTCAGCCAGGAAATTGGTCTGAACCAGGGTAGCGGCGACCCGGCCACCGACTTCGTCTCGCATACCCGAAACTCACGGGACAGCACGACGGACGGGTTTGGCCTGAACATCGAATACGCGATCAACGATTCTCTCGTTGCCTCCTTCGATGCCTCGACCTCCAACGCCGAGAACGATCGTTCCAGCCCGAACCGCATCGACCGCTTCAACGTGGTTGGCATCATCAACAACTACACGTTCGATAACACTGGCAGCATCCCGACGGTGCAGCATGACAACTTCGGCAACGGCGCGCTGCCTGATCCGAGCCTGTCACGTTTGCACTACAACGAGCAGGGCAACCGGTTCTCGGATGAAGACGAGATCTCCGAATATCGGCTGGACTTCGATTTCACGCCGAACTCGGACGTCTTCAGGCAGATGCGATTCGGCGCCTATCGCCAGGAGCGTGAGAAATCCAGCTTCCAGATCTTCGCTTCGCAGTGCGCGTTCTGTGGCTACGGCACGCCGGCGCCAAACGATACGATCGGCTTCCGTCCGTTTACGGCGCAGAACTTCTTCCCCGGTCTGATCGATACGTTCTACACCTACGACGGCGATGCGTACGTGCAGTTCCTGGCGGACTCCGGCAACCCGATCGAGCCGACCCTGCAGAACAACCGCTATACGATCAACGAAGACATCACCAGCCTGTACATGGACTTCACGTTCGACTTCATGCTGGGCGATATGCCATTGCTGGTTAACGCCGGTGCGCGATATGCGCAGACGGATATCTCGGTTGGCGCCGTGCAGAGCTTCATCTCGGACGTTAGCCCGACCACCGATCTGACCTTGTTCCAGAACCACTTTGGACCGGCTGAAGACATTGTCGGCTCCAGCGACTACGCGAACCTCCTGCCGAGTTTCACGGCCAAGCTGGACATCGATGACACGAAGGTTCTGCGCATGGCGTTCTACGAGTCCATGACGCGTCCGACGATGGGTGAGCTCTCGCCGGCTACGGTGTTCAACGAGCCGCGTCGTCAGAACCTCACCGCCAGCGGCGGTAACCCCGCGCTGGAGCCGTTCCTGTCGCAGAACTTCGACCTGAGCTTCGAGTGGTACTTCGACGACGCGAGCGTCGCCTCCTTCGCCGTCTTCAGCAAGGATGTCGACCAGTCCATCTCGGTCTCGACGGGCGAGGAAATCTTCGTCATGACGGATCGCCTGGCGCCGGACTTCCGCTGCAGCGAGGACAACAACCCGGACTGCGCGCCTGGCGTCATTCTCGATCCGAACAACCCGACCCTCGACGTGGTTGCGACCACCGAAGAGCTCAATGGCGAAACCGAGGTGTATACCGTCGCCCGACCCGGCAACGGCGAGGAGACGACCATCACCGGCTTCGAGGCGGCCATCACCCACATCTGGGAGAGCGGCTTCGGCTTCACCGCCAACGCGACGGTTGTCGATGCGGACGCGGACAACATCGAGGGCCTGGGCGATTCCCAGAACCTGATCGTGTTCTACGAGGCTGAGCGGTGGCAGGCACGTGTTGCCTACAACAACCGCGAGGGCTTCCGTCGCCTGAACGACAACGGCTTCAACGGCGAGCCGGTGAACACCGAAACCTTCGGCCAGATGGACATCAGTGCCAGCTACGATGTGACCGAAGACTGGACCGTGTTCTTCGAGGGCATCAACATCACCGAAGAAGAGCTGGTGCAGAACGGTCGTTTCCCGATCCAGACCTACAACATCGAGGACAACGGCTCGCGCTTCGCTCTCGGCGTGCGAGGTCGATTCGACTAGAGGCACATGCCAGAGCGGCCAGGGACGGCGCCGCTCACACGGAAAGGAGCACAAGTGGGTCCGGAGGTTACGCGAGCGTCCGGGTTCACTCCCCCGAAGGCCCGCGCAGTCACTGCGCGGGCCTTATTTTTGCCTCATAATCAGCCGTCCATTCTGAGGTTTGTGGATTCATGACGGGACCCGTTAAAGACATTCTTATCGTTGGCGGCGGCACGGCCGGTTGGCTGACCGCGGCGGTTATCGCCGCACATCACAAATCGGACGACGGTAGCGGCGTCCGGGTGGCGCTGGTCGAGTCCTCGGACATTCCGACCGTCGGCGTCGGCGAGGGCACCTGGCCCACGCTCAAGAACACGGTTCAGCAAATCGGGCTCAAGGAAAGCGAGCTGTTTCGACGCTGCTTTGCCGGCTTCAAGCAGGGCGGCAAGTTCGTCGACTGGGTGCACGGCAACGGCGATTTCTATTACCACCCGTTTACCGTACCGCTTGGCTACGGTCGGCTTGATCTCGCCCCCTACGTCGACGACATCGCCGAATACGCCATCGCCTCCAATTTTCAGCAGCCGGTCTGCGAGGCGGGGCTTGCTCCCAGGACGCTGTCAGAAGGCGAGTTCCAGGGTCAGGCGAACTACGCCTATCACCTCGATGCCGGCGCGTTCGGCGATCTTTTAAAGCAGCACTGCCGCGACAACCTCGGCGTCGAGCATATCGTCGACACCGTAAAGAGCGCGGTTCAGGCCGAAGACGGCAGCATCGCCTCCCTCATGCTCGAGAGCCGCGGTGAGCGCAAGGCGGATCTTTTCGTTGACTGCACGGGATTTGCATCGCTGTTGCTCGGCAAGACGCTCGATACTCCTTTCCTTAGCACGGACGACGTGCTCTTCAACGATCGGGCGCTTGCGGTGCAGGTACCGTATCCGGAAGAGGACAGCCCGGTTGCCTGCCAGACGATTGCCACGGCGCAGAACGCCGGCTGGATCTGGGATATCGGCCTGACGTCGCGGCGCGGCGTTGGCCATGTCTACGCCAGCGAGTTCCTGTCCGATGACGAGGCGGAGGCTAATCTTCGCCGCTATCTCGGCGTTGGCGAGCAGGACGAGCTCGGCGCGAGGACCATCAAGTTCCATTCGGGTTATCGCGATACGTTCTGGAAAAAGAACTGCGTTGCCGTGGGCCTGTCAGCGGGCTTCGTCGAGCCGCTGGAAGCCACCGCGATCATGCTCGTCGAGATATCCGCTCGCTACATCGCTGAAAACCTGCCGCCGCACGACGGCGTCATGCCCATCGCGGCGAAACGATTCAACGAGCAGATGCACTACCGGTGGCGGCGCATCATCGATTTCCTCAAGCTGCACTACTGCCTCACCCAGCGAGAGGAACCTTACTGGCAGCGCCATAGGGACCCGGACACGATTCCGGACAGCCTTAAAGAAGACCTTGAGATCTGGCGCTGCCGTGGACCGCTACGCGGTGACTTCGACAGCGCCATTGAGCTCTTCCCCGCAGCCAGCTACCAGTACGTGCTCTATGGCATGGGCTTCAGCCCGGACTTCGATCAGCAGGCCTATCTCTACCGGGATCGGCAGCAGGCGGATCGAATCATCGATCGAAATCGCCAACTCACCCGGCAAATGCTGCATACTCTGCCGCCCCACCGCGACTACATCACGCGCTGGCTGGCCACCAATTCCTGATTAAAGATTCCGCGCATGCCTGAGCTCACTCCACTTTCGAACGAGAACCACCGCGACCTTCGAGTCGTCGACAACGCCATCAACCTGTTTGCCGCGAAGCAGCACGTCATTCGCGTACAGGCGACAGAGATCGGCAAGGCCGTGGCGAATTTCCCGGTCATGTTCAATCGCAATCCGAACTCGGGCAACTGGGCGATATCCGCCATGACCAGTCTCGAGGCCGACAACAACCTGTCCGTCAAGGACGGGGAATGGGTTGCCGCGTACCGTCCCATCTCGCTGGAAGCGCATCCGCTTTATCTCCTGAACGCACCGGAGACGGAAGAAGGCTACGCCGTTGGCATCTTTGAAGAAGGTGGCGATTTCAGCCGGGAGTCCGGCGAACGACTGTTCGACGATGAAGGCAAGCCCTCCGCCTACCTGTCCAGGATGACGACCCTGCTCGAGGACGGCATCGAAGAGGAAGTTCGCTCCCAGGCATTCATCAAGACGCTCAACGAACTGGGCCTGCTCCGCTCGATTGATATCCACGTCTACTATGAAGACGAGACCATCAAGACCATCACCGGTTTGATGGTCCTCGATGAGGACAAGCTAAAGGACCTGAGTGCCGAGCAGCTCGCGGATTTCAACCAGAAGGGTTACCTGGTGCCGATGCATGCGACCCTGGTTTCCGTGTTTCAACTGAACGCGCTGGTGCGCCGGCACAACGAGGCCGGGCTGCAGCCGGTCAAGCAGGTAAAAGTCTCGGTCACACGGGACGCCGGCGCGGAGTAGCTTCGCTAGCTTGATGGCTTGAATTCCGGGTCCGCGATTCCGCGGAACGGCGTTTGATAAATGAAGAAGTTGCCGGCGTTGGGTTCCCAGGCCAGGGCCTCCGTATCCAGGTCCTCGCGCGCGGTGGTTACCATCAGCAGGTCGAGATCAGCCCCGCCGAAGGCCACGCAGGAGGGCTGGCTGACCGGCATCTCCAGCACCAGATCGACCTCTCCGGCCGGCGAGTAGCGAACGACCCGGCTGCCTCCCCACTGCGCGTTCCACAGAAAGCCGTCAGCGTCGACCGTTGAGCCGTCCGGGAAGCAGCCTTCCTCGGTTTCGACGAAGGTGCGGCGCTCGCCGAGCGCCCCTGAGTCCGCGTCAAAGGGGTAGGCATCGATACGCTGATTCGGCGTGTCGCAGTGATAAAGCGTACTCGAGTCCGGGCTCCAGCAGAGGCTGTTTGAGATTGCCAGACCGTCGAGCAGGGCTGCCGTGCCAAGGTCGTGATCGAGACGATACAGTCGACCCGAAGGTTTGGATCCTTGCGCTCCTTCGACCATGCTGCCCGCCCAGAATCGCCCCTGACGGTCCGCGCGACCGTCGTTAAGCCGGGTCGCGGGATTGTCAGGATCAATCTTCTCTATCCACTTCAGGGAGCCGTCTTCGGGCCAGTACCAGGCGAAGCCGCTTTCGAAGCCGGCTATCAGCCGATCCTCGCCGGCGACGGTGGCGAAGCACGCGAGCCGCTCGGGCGTTTCCCAGTGCTCGAGGCGCTGCTCGGCAAGGGTGTAGCGAAACAGGCGGCGATTCTGAATGTCGGTCCACCAGGCACACCAGCGGCTCGAATCCCAGATCACGCCTTCCCCGAGCGTGTTGGCGACCGGTATTTCTGCAATCAGCGAGAGGTCGGTCATTGATAGCCTCCGGGTTTCAGTCGTTGCCGCGAGCGGCGTTTACCGCAGCAACGATTGCCTCGGCTCGCTGGCCTACTTCTTCGGCACTGAATCCCGGCTTGTAGAGTTCAGAGCCAATGCCAAAGCCGTCGATGCCGGCTGCCAGCCATTCCTTGACTTCGCCGGCCCCCACGCCGCCAACCGACAGCAGGCGAACGTCATCCGGCAGCACGGTGCGCGTAGCCTTGACGTGGCCGATGCCGTAAGTCCCGGCCGGAAAGAGCTTTAGATAGCGAGCGCCGGCGTTGTAAGCGGTGTAGGCATCGCTGGCCGTTGCCCAGCCCGGCATCGGCACGAGGCCGGAGGCGAGCGTCTGGTCGATGACCGCGATGTCGGTGTTCGGGCTGACGATGATCTGGCCGCCGACGTCGGCAACCGCCTTCGCGTCGTCCGGCGTGACGACGGTGCCGGCGCCAATCACGTATTCATCACCCATCGCCGTAGCGAGCTTCTCAATGCTCTTCAATGGCTCCGGCGAGTTAAGCGGCACCTCGATGATTCGAATACCCGAGTCGGCGATCGCCTGGCCGATTGCAAGCGCTTCGTCCGGGCGAACGCCGCGGATGATGGCGACGACCGGCATTAGCTCAAAGTTCTGTTTAAGCTTTTCGATGTTCATGTCTGATTCCGCTGAGTCCAGTGTTCGTAGACGGCGCCGTAGCCGGCGACCGAGAGCGTTGCGGCGTCCGACGCGCGACTGTCGACGCCGAGCAAATCCAGTGCAAGCTGGTAGCGTTGGCACAGTGCCGGTTCGCCGATCAGTTGTACCGGTGAGGGTGCGGATCGTTCGTCGCGGTAGATCGCCAGCGCGCCCGCCGCATCCGCACCGATCAGCAGTCCGGACAGGAAAGCCTCTGCATGATCAGCGCTCAGGTCGCCAAGCACCTGGCGGCTTCGGGTCGCAAACAGCGTATGCAGCGCGCCGGCGGC
>CAZFVT010000040.1:12477-14987 GCA_964522355.1 uncultured Woeseiaceae bacterium
ACTGATCGCGGCACGCACGCCTTCCGTGAACGCGCCTTCATCGAACTCTGCGCCGGCGTTCCCCTGGATGAGCACGCTATGTTCGCGAAGCGTTGCAAAAAGCTCACCGGTCAATGAGGTTGTGAAGTGTTCGATGCGGTCGTCTGCCAGCAGGGCCCATTTATTGTGAGTGCCGGGCAGCGCGACGAGCTGTTCGCCGACGGCCCCATCCACCTCGATCTTGCCGAGGAGCTGCAGTTCCTCGCCGCGCATCACGTCGGGCAAGCCGAGCGGGTTCGTGCACTTGAGGCCTGCAACTATGCCTATGTTCCTGCCCCTGGCTGAAAACTCGAGTCGTCCCGCGGCAACGTTCGCCGCATTGGCCGGGCAGTCCAGGTAGGGCGCTTCCCGCCAGCCCAGGGTTGAGCCGATCATGCCGGAAAGAATGACCGGCGCATCCTGAGCGACGTTCGCCCAGTCGCCGAGCAGCGAGAACAATACGTCCTCGAAGTCTCCGTCGGCGGTCTTGATGCCGGGGCCGGTTCGCGTTTCCTTTACCCGGGTTTCGCCGTTCTCACGCTCGCACAAGTAAAGCCGCAGATTGGAGGTGCCCCAGTCACCGGCGATGAAAAAGGCTGACTGGCTCACCGAATGCTTGCCTCAGGTTCGCCCGCCATCAACGGCAATGGCCTGGCCGGTCAACATCCGGCTGTCGTCAGAGGCGAGGTAAAGTGCGAGGCCGGCGATGTCCTCCGGCATCAGGCGGTCTTTAAGCGCGACGAGCTTCGACCACTCGGCCTCCGCTTCCGGAGTAAGCCAGAGTTCCAGCTGTCTTTCGGTAACGACCCAGCCGGGCAGGATCGCGTTCACCCGTATTCTGTCCCCGCCGTAGTCACGCGCCAGCGACTTGGTCATACCCACAAGGCCGGCTTTGGCCGTTACATAGGCAGGCATCATGGCCGGCCCGAGCAGCGCGTTGATCGAACTCATGTTAATGATCGACCCGCCGCCGCCGTCTCGCATCGACGGGACCACGGCCTGGGTTGCGAAAAACGTCGCATCCAGATTGACGGCGAGACTGCCGCGCCAGCTTTTCTCGTCGATATCGTCCGGATTCATGCGGGTGTCATTGCCGACGTTGTTGACCAACACGGCAA
Source organism: uncultured Woeseiaceae bacterium (assembly GCA_964522355.1). Taxonomy (GTDB): domain Bacteria; phylum Pseudomonadota; class Gammaproteobacteria; order Steroidobacterales; family Woeseiaceae; genus JBFGFX01. Next base: position 13,614 of record CAZFVT010000040.1, read on the forward strand.
TCGGACCGAACTCGCTTGCGACGTCGCGAACGGCGGACTGGAGTGCGGAAACGTCGGCAACGTCCACCGGCCGAAACCACGAAGTCAGCTCGTTGTTTTCCACAATGGACTCGGCAAGCGTTTCACCGGAAACTTCATCGCGGTCGATAAATGCAACCCTCGCTCCCTGGTCGGCAAAGGCCCTCACGAGGCCCGCGCCGATCCCGGTCGCACCGCCCGTGATGAATACCGTCTTGCCGGCGAGGCTGGGGTAGACATTGCTTAGGGTCATGATCGAGGGTCCGGGTCGCGACGAGCAGCGAGGATACTGCATTCAAGCGAGTTAAGAAGTGTGACCGGGTACGGTGGAAGTCAGGCAGATAGTGGTTAATATTACATATTTATAATATAATTATCCATGGTCCGTTGGGGGGCTGACGGGGACAGTAGGACTGGCATCGGACGCCGGTTATCTGGCGAGCAACATGAAAATAACAAAGATTCGATTGTATCCGGTGCGGCCGCGCTGGCTTTTCCTGGCCATCGACACTGACGAAGGCATTACCGGTTGGGGCGAGCCCGTTATCGAGGGTCGTGCCGCGACCGTCGCGGCGGCCGTTGAGGAACTCTCCGACTACCTGGTCGGTAACGATCCGCGACAGATTAACGACATCTGGCAAACGCTTTATCGCGGCGGCTTCTATCGCGGCGGCCCGATTCTCATGTCGGCTATCGCCGGCATTGACCAGGCGCTGTGGGACATCAAGGGTAAGGCCGCCGGCCTCCCGGTCTACGATCTGCTGGGCGGCACCGTTCGCGACCGGATGAAGACCTACACCTGGGTCGGCGGAGACGACCCTTCTGAGGAATGCGAGCAGATCGAAGGGCTGCTGGAGCACGGCTGGGATACTTTCAAGCTCAACGGCACCGGCAAACTGAAGATGGTGGACAGCCTGCGCGCCATTGATCACGTCGTCGAGCGGGTCGCGAAAATCCGCGAGGCCTTCGGCAATCGCATCGACTTCGGCCTCGACTTTCACGGACGCGTCTCCGTGCCGATGGCCAAGGTCCTGTTGAAGGAACTGGAGCCCTATCACCCGCTGTTTGTCGAAGAGCCGGTGCTTGCGGAGCAGGCGGAGCAGTATCCGATTCTTTGCCAGAAAACCAGCATCGTACTGGCGGCCGGCGAGCGCATGTACAGCCGCTTCGACTTCAAACGCGTCCTGGCCAGCGGCGGGCTCGGCATCGTGCAGCCGGACCTGTCACATGCCGGCGGCATTACCGAGTGCATCAAGATCGCGGCGATGGCGGAAGCCTACGACGTCGGCCTTGCACCGCACTGTCCGCTCGGCCCGATTGCCCTGGCATCCTGCCTGGCCGTGGATTTCGTGTCCT
>CAZFVT010000041.1:0-2290 GCA_964522355.1 uncultured Woeseiaceae bacterium
CGGCTGCAGAGCAAGGAAGACCAGGAGAAGATCAACGAACCGTCGGCCTGCATTCTCTGCGCCTGCTGTTCGACGTCCTGTCCAAGCTACTGGTGGAACAGTGACCGGTATCTTGGCCCGGCCGCATTGCTTGCCGCCTACCGATGGCTGGTCGACAGTCGCGACGAGGCGACCGGCGAGCGGCTCGACGAGCTCGAGGACCCGTTCCGCCTGTATCGATGCCACACGATTATGAACTGCACGCAGAGCTGTCCCAAGGACCTCAACCCGGCCAAGGCCATCGCCGAGACGAAGAAGATGCTGCTGGAGCGACGCCACTAGGCGAGTCGCTGCGCTATGCGTGTTAACCCGGAAGGCATGGCGACGGTGATGACTCGTGAATGAGGCGCGCCTGCGATGGCAGTGCCGCCGCGGTATGCGCGAGCTGGACGTCCTGCTGACCCGCTTCTTGCTGGACAAATACCCGCAAGGCAGCCAGGCGCAAAAGGCAGCCTTTGAGCGACTTCTGCAGCTGTCAGATCCAGAGCTCATCGGCTACCTGTTAAAGGGTGAACGCGCCGAAGACCCGGACATCGAAGCCATTCTCGAGCAGCTTCGCGGTTGAAATCCCGATAACGCCCGCGATTCGCAGGCGCCCGATCATAGCCTGGTCCGTGTCGGCGCTCGCCGGCGTCGCCCTAATCCTGCACTCCCGCCAGCCTCTGCCGGTCATGCTGCCGCTGGTGCTGCTCTGGACCTTGCTGGCGGCCCGGGAAGCCCGGGTCTCGGCGCCCTCGCGTCTGTCGTGCCGGCGTATTCTGTTGCGCGCGGACGGAACCGCGACGGCCCTCAGTCGATGGGGCAGTGAGCGTCTGTTGATGGCGCCTGGCGGCCTGATTCTCGGCCGGTTTGCCTGGCTTCGCTTCAGATCTGCGGAGAACGCCGCACAATCGCTGCTTTTGACGACATCGGATCTGGGCCCGGATGGCTGGCGCCGGCTGAACCTTTTGTGGCGTCATGGTCTTAAACCCTTGAATGAATAATCCCTGTGTCCCTGCTACCATCGCCGGCGATTTGCGGACCGAGGTTGAGACCGCGGTCACGAACTGGCACAGGATTGGTGAATCGCCACGTGTTTAGAGAACTTTCCGGCAACTACCCGGTCTATCCGGAAGTCGACTTTCTGCATGATCTTTCGTGCGGGTTTGGTGCCTGTGGCGGGTGAAGTTACCGACGCACAGCTGGTCCGACGGGTCCAGAAAGGCGACAAAGGAGCGTTCGATGCGCTGGTACTGAAGTACCAGCACAAGATCGTCAACCTCGTGCTTCGGTACGTGCGGGATCCGGATCAGGCGATGGACATCGCGCAGGAGGCTTTCCTGAAGGCTTATCGCGCGCTGCCCCGGTTCCGCGGCGACAGCGCTTTTTATACCTGGCTATACAGGATTGCGGTGAATACGGCGAAGAACCACCTGGCCGCGCAGCGGCGACGCCCGATGGACGTTGAGCTTGACCTCCAGGATTCGGAGCAATACGACCTGCACGCGAAGCTCAAGGAGACGGACACGCCGGAAGGCCTGACCTTAAGCAACGAACTGAATGAGACGGTGCAACGGGCGATTGGCGCGTTGCCGGAGGACCTTCGAACCGCAATAATTCTGCGCGAAATCGACGGGATGAGTTACGAAGAGATCGCCCAGGCGATGGAATGCCCGGTGGGCACCGTAAGATCGAGAATTTTCCGAGCGAGGGATGCAATCGGAAAGAAGATTGGTAATTTGATTGATTAACGGCCGGCTGGCGCCGGTCATGGCCTTAAATTCAAGGGGTCACGAGCAAGCGAGGATGCTGCTCGGCGGGGTGAGAAATGAACGAAACACTGAAGATCCAGATCTCTGCCTATGTGGACGGAGAGTTATCTGAGCGCGAGTCCGAACTGCTGATTCGACGAATGAGTCAGGATCCCGAACTGCGAGAGCTGGCGGAATCCTACATGGGTATCGGCCGGGCGCTGCGCGGCGAGCCTGAGTGGGTGCCCGGCGGCCTGTTGCGCGACAGGGTAGCCCGGGATATCGGCGTCGAGCCGGCGGTCATTGATGATCTGCCTGCAGCCGGCATTCAGGGCGGGCGTCTGCTGCGGCCGCTGGCGGGTGTCGCGATAGCGGCTGGCGTTGCGGTGCTGGCCATTTTCGGCCTGCAGCAGGTCAGTCCCGTCGCCGGCACCGGAACCCTGACGGTTAGCAACGACCTGGCCGCCATTGCGATCGACGAGGCGCCGCTGCGAGGCCATTTCGACAAGCAAATCCCACAG
>CAZFVT010000041.1:2300-14921 GCA_964522355.1 uncultured Woeseiaceae bacterium
GAGGCGCCGCTTTATACCGAGCCGCCCGTTGCCGAGTTTGTGGACTACCGGCCGAGTCCGACCCTGGAGCGCTATTACCAGGAACACAACGATCGCGCGGCGGATCACGGCTCCAGCGGTATTTTCCCGCGGCTCGTCGAGCTCCAGATTCGCAGCGAGAAGCTGGACTCCCAGCGACCCGAAGAGGCGGCCACCCCCGCGGATGCCAGTGATGGCGTCGCCGAAGAGGATCGCCGCTGATCATGGCGGCACAGGCGACGGAGCACCCGCACTCATGAAGCACGTTTTCCTGGCAGGTTTGCTGGCCGCGTTGGCAGTGCCTGCATTCGGCCAGTCAGATTCGCCCAATGACTGGCTTGATCGTATGGCGTCGGTGGTCAATACGACCGACTTTGAAGGCACGGTCTTGCGGAGCCGCGATGGGCAGCAGCAGGCGCTCAAGGTGACGCGACGAATCATAGACGGGGTCGTTCACGAAAAGCTGGTCAGCCAGGAAGGCAACGGCCTCGAAATCGTCCGCAAGGGCAACGAGGTTTACTGCATCCTGCCCGACAAGAAATCGGTGCTCGTCGAGTACTGGAACGACGATGTGACGTTGTTTTCGACCCTGCCGAGCAGCGAGCTGCAGTTCGGCAGCGCCTATGACCTGTCGGTGGTCCGCGAAGAGCGCGTGGCCGGGCGTAGCGCCATACTGCTGGCCGTCCGGCCTCACGACGGCTATCGCTACGGCCACCGGATCTGGCTGGACCAGTCAACGGGATTTCCGCTGCGAACCGAACTGGTAGGCGGCGACGGTGCGCTGCTGGAGCAGCTCAAGTTCGCCGACATCAATCTAAGCCCGACGATCACCGCGGCCGCGCTCGAACCTTCCTTCGACCTCGAGGGTTTTACCTGGTATCCGGAGCCCGTCGAGGGCGCGTCCGAGCCGGTGGAGTCCATGTGGATCAGCGATGATCTGCCCCCCGGGTTCAAGCTGATGTCCTCGACGGCCGAAGCGCTTGACGACTCCGGCGAACGGGTAACGCACCTGATGTACAGCGACGGGCTGGCGAGCATATCGGTCTTCATCGCCGCGGCTTCGGGCAACACGACGCGCCCGCAGGGTGCGCTTGACGGCACGTCGAACTCGCACAGCGTCACCCTGGATGACGTCGTCGTCACGGCCATCGGGCAGGTACCGCAGGCCACCGTGCGGCGGGTCGCCATCTCGGTTCGCTCGCGCTGAGTCATCGATGCCGGACAGCCGGCGTTTTAAAGCGATGACCGCTTCCGATACGTCAACGGCCACGGCGAAAGTCGTCTCAGCCGCCGGTGATACCGTGCTTGTCGAGGTGGATGCCGAGGTTTGCCCTCGCTGTGCCGCCGGACAGGGCTGTGGCGCGGGGCTGCTTGCCGGTGACGCGCGCAGGGTATCGATGCAGGTGACCGTCGATCGTGACATACAGCTCGCTGCTGGCGATGACGTAATGCTCACCCTGGAACCGGGCTCATTGCTGAGGGCAGCGCTGGCCCTCTACGGCCTGCCGCTTGCCGGACTGCTCCTGGGCACGGCCGTCGGCTCGATGCTCGCTATAGCGGATTTCGCGGGCGCGGCCGCCGGGCTCGTGGTGGGACTCCTTGCGGGTCGGTGGATAGCGCGCCGGGATCCCTGCCTGTCCACGCTTCGACCGACCATAAGCGGTCGCGCCTCCGAGGCTGATACGGGGCTCGCTGGAGAGGCCCGGTGACCCGACCCGCCATTACCGTATACAGCCGCCCGGGTTGTCACCTCTGCGAAATGCTCATTGAGGAGTTGTTACCCCTGGTTCGCGATCTCGCCAAGGTCAAAGTTACCAACATTGATGACGACAAGGCGCTGGCAGAGGCCTACGGGCTGCGGGTTCCCGTCGTCGAGATTGACGGCAGAGAGGTTTGCCATTTTCATCTCGATCGCGACGCGATTCTCAAAAGTCTCAAGGCCTGATACACAGCAAACGTATATACTTCGCCGCTTGCCCGAACACCAGTCACTCGCCCCGCATGCAGAACATTCGGAACTTCTCAATTATTGCCCACATCGACCACGGCAAGTCGACCCTGGCTGACCGGTTTATTCAGACCTGTGGTGGGCTGCAGGACCGTGAGATGCTGGAGCAGGTGCTGGATTCGATGGACCTCGAGCGAGAGCGGGGCATTACCATCAAGGCGCAGAGCGTTTCGCTCGACTACACGGCTCAAAACGGCGAGACCTATCAGCTGAATTTCATCGACACGCCGGGGCATGTCGACTTTTCCTACGAAGTATCCCGATCGCTCGCCGCCTGTGAGGGTGCGCTGCTGGTCGTCGATGCAGCGCAGGGTGTCGAGGCGCAGAGCGTCGCCAACTGCGTAACTGCGATCGACCAGGGGCTTGAAGTGCTCCCGGTGCTGAACAAGATCGATCTGCCATCGGCCGAGCCGGATCGGGTTATCGATGAGATCGAGGACATCATCGGCATCGAAGCCGGGGATGCCGTCCGCGTGAGTGCGAAGACCGGTCTCGGCGTCAGCGAATTGCTGGAGCGACTGGTCGAGGACATCCCGCCGCCCGAAGGCGATCCCGAGAGCGAGCTACAGGCGCTCATCATCGACTCGTGGTTCGACAAGTACGTTGGCGTCGTGTCCCTCGTTCGAGTCATGAACGGTCGTCTCGAGAAGGGCAGCAAGTTCACCGTCATGTCCACCGGTCGCTCATACCTCGCTGATCGCGTCGGCTGCTTCACCCCCAAGATGACGGATCGAACGTCGCTGGAGTGCGGCGAAGTGGGTTTCATCATCGCGGCAATTAAGGACATTTACGGTGCCCCGGTCGGTGACACGCTGACTCTGACCAATCGGCCCTGCAGCGAACCGCTGCCGGGTTTCAAGCAGGTGCAGCCGCGCGTTTTCGCCGGACTGTTCCCCGTCAGTTCCGATGACTACGAAGGTTTCCGCGAGGCGTTGGAAAAGCTCCGACTCAACGATGCCGCGCTTCACTTCGAACCGGAGACTTCGGCAGCGCTGGGCTTTGGTTTTCGCTGCGGTTTTCTCGGCATGCTGCATATGGAGATCGTCCAGGAGCGGCTGGAGCGCGAGTACGATCTCGATCTCATCACCACGGCGCCGACGGTTATTTATGAGGTGTTGCTGTCGAGCGGCGAAACGCTCAACGTGGACAATCCGTCGAAGCTGCCGGCGGTCAACGAAATTGCCGAGCTGCGGGAGCCGATAATCGCGACGAACATCCTCGTTCCCAACGACTACGTCGGCGCCGTCATGAAACTGTGCAACGAGAAGCGTGGTATCCAGAAGCATATGCGTTACCTGGGCGGGCAGGTGTCGCTGGAATACGAGATGCCGCTGGCGGAGATCGTGCTCGATTTCTTCGATCGCCTGAAGTCCGTGTCGCGCGGCTTCGCGTCCTTTGACTACCAGTTCGAGCGCTTTGAGGCGGCGCCGCTCGTCAGGCTTGATGTGTTGATCAACAAGGACAAAGTCGATGCGCTGTCCATTATCGTGCATCGACAGAGCGCGCAGTCTCGTGGCCGCGAACTCGTCGACAAGATGCGGGAGTTGATCCCGCGACAGATGTTCGACGTTGCCATACAGGCGGCCATCGGTAGTCAGATTATCGCTCGCAGCACTGTGAAGGCGCTTCGAAAGAACGTCACCGCAAAGTGCTACGGTGGCGACGTGTCTCGTAAACGCAAACTCCTCGAGAAACAAAAGGCCGGCAAGCGCCGCATGAAGCAGATCGGATCGGTGGAGATTCCGCAGGAGGCTTTTCTCGCGGTGCTTCGCGTCGACAAGTAAGGCTCATCACCTATGAATCTAGCGCTAATTCTCGTCGTACTGACGGCCCTGTCAGGCCTGGTTATCCTGATCGACAAGCTGCGTCGACCTGCGCCTGAAGGCGACGGCACGCGGGCGGCATCCGATGAAGAGCGCGATGAAGGTCTGCTGCTCGAATACAGTCGGTCGTTTTTCCCGGTGTTGCTGTTCGTGCTCATTATTCGCTCTTTCATCTTCGAGCCGTTTCGTATTCCCTCGGGTTCCATGATGCCTACCCTGCTGCAGGGCGATTTCATCTTTGTGAAGAAATTTTCTTACGGCATGCGCATACCGGTTCTCGAGACCAAGTTCCTGGAAACGGGCGAACCGGAGCGGGGAGACGTCGTTGTTTTTCGCCTGCCGTCGGATCCGAACGTGAACTACATCAAGCGTGTTGTCGGTCTGCCCGGGGATCAAATCACCTATGACGGTCACCGCCTGACGATCAACGGCGAGTTGGTGGCTTTGGAGCGAGATGCTGAAACTCCGGATCATGGCGATGCAAAACGATTCGTCGAACAGCTCGGCGATCGTGAGCACGCCATTCTGATTTCCAATCCGGGCTACACGATGCGAGACGGCAGCTACGAAGTACCGGAAGGCAGCTACTTCATGATGGGCGACAACCGGGACAACAGTCGCGACAGCCGGTTTATCGGGGCAATCCCGGAAGAGTTCCTGGTGGGCGAGGCTGTTTTCATCTGGATGAACATCGATGGCCTGAGCTGGCCTAACTGGGGGCGTATCGGCACATCGATCCAATAATGTGCCGCCAGTCACTGTTTTCGTCGTATCGCGACCTATAATTCTCCCATTGCGTTATGCCAAATCGCCCGTTTAGGGCGCTCGCTACATGGAGACGCGGGATGATGAATGCGACCAGTAAAAGCCCCGTTTGCCGACTGACACGCGTCCCCTCGCGGCGCGATCAGCGAGGCATGACCACCCTTGGCCTCATCATTCTGATCATTTTCGTCGGCCTGTTTGTGTTCGCCGGCATCCGTCTGATGCCCGTCTACCTCAACTACATGAAGGTTTCCGGAGTCGTTAGCGGGGTGTTCGAAGAATTCGACGGTCAAAACGCGACATCCGGCCAGATCCGTAATTCGATTATTCGCCGGTTCAGCGTCGAGAGTATCAATCAGATCGGGCCCCGCGATGTCGAGGTCAAGCCGGAAGACGGCGGTTTCCGAGTCAACGCGAGCTATGATCACACGGTGCCGTTCCTGGCTAACGTGTACTTTACGGTGAAGTTTGCCGACACGGTCGTCGTCCGCCCGTAGTCCACCCATAGACGACTTTGGGCCGGTGCGGCCTTACCCCGAATAGCTTACACTTCCAGGGACTTGCCCAGCGGCAAGGCTGACTCGCGGCAGACGACGCGAGTCTTTGATTTCGTACGCTGGTTATTCGCGGCCAGGCACTGGCCTCCCGGGTGGTCCTAGACATTGAACAGCGCGGCCAAATGGCTGAAGACACACTTCGATTTTGCGTTTGATGACGCCACGCTGCTGGAGCGCGCGTTAACCCATCGAAGCGCCGCTTCGAGAAACAACGAACGCCTCGAGTTTCTCGGTGACGCCGTGCTTGATTTCGTGGCTTCTGACCTGGTGTATCAGCGTTATCCGGACGCCGACGAAGGCGAACTGAGCCGGCTCAGGTCCTCGCTGGTGCGTGATACGACCCTCGCTGAAATCGCCGTATCAATGGATCTCGGCGAACACCTGATTCTCGGTGGCGGAGAGATGAAGAGCGGCGGTCATCGCCGGGCCTCGACCCTGGCCGACGCCGTCGAGGCGATCTTTGGCGCCATCTATCTCGATCAGGGCTTTGCCGAAGCCGAGCGTGTTATTCGGAGGGTACTCGGTGAACGGCTGGAGAATCTTCCAGCCGTCGAAGATCTCAAGGACCCAAAGACCCGGTTGCAGGAGTTCTTGCAGGGTCGCGGGCACGGATTGCCTGAATACGCCACGCTGTCGGTAACCGGGCAGGCCCACCGGCAGCACTTCGACGTCAGCTGTTCCGTACCTTCGCTGGACGTGACGACGACCGGCAGCGGTTCGTCTCGACGCTATGCAGAGCAGGCGGCGGCCGATGAGATGCTAAGAGCGCTGGAGGCGGCCTCCTGATGGATGAGCAGGAAGACGGGTTTCGCTGCGGGTTTGTTGCCGTCGTCGGTCGACCGAACGTCGGCAAGTCGACCCTGATCAACGCCATACTGGGCAGCAAGGTCAGCATTGTTTCTCCCAAGCCCCAGACAACCCGGCACCGGATTCTTGGTGTGTACTCCCAGGAGAGCTTCCAGGCCGTATTCATTGACACGCCCGGACTGCACCGCAACGCCAGCCGGGCGATCAACCGGATGATGAATCGTACGGCATCGAGTGCGCTGATGGACGCCGAGGTGGTCATTTTCGTGAGCGAAGCCCATAGCTGGAAAGAGGAAGATCAGGACGTACTGAATCGCCTGTCCCGCGTTGACGTACCGACCCTCGCGGTGCTGAACAAGATCGACCAGGTGAAGCTCAAGAGCGCCCTGCTGGCTACCATTGCAGAAATGAGCAACCGCATGGATTTTGCCGAGATCATCCCGCTGTCAGCACGTCGGCAGGACAACCTTGAGGCGCTGCTGGAAGTGCTGCCGAAGTACCTGCCCGCATCGCCACCGCTGTTCCCTGAGGATATGGTGACGGATCGCAGCGACCTGTTTCAGATCAGCGAACTGGTCCGGGAAAAACTGACTCTGCAACTGCGCGACGAGGTGCCCTACGGCCTCACCGTACAGATCGAGCGCTTCGAGGACGATGAGGACGGACGCGCCGTGGTGCATGCCGTGATCTGGGTCGAAAGGGACTCCCAGAAGGGCATCGTAATCGGCAAGGGCGGCGCCATGCTCAAGGAGATCGGGCGCAGCGCAAGACTCGACATCGGCCGCCAGCTTGGGCGTCCCGTGCATCTCGAACTCTGGGTCAAGGTCAAGAGCAACTGGGCCAATAATGAGAAAGACCTGCAGAGTCTCGGCTACGAGGCGCCCTGAAGGCGTGAGCGTTCCGTCAAGCGATGGCTGAGCGCGTCCGCGCAGAGCAGGAGCCAGCCTGGCTGCTGCATCATCGGCCGTTTCGAGACACAAGCCGAATCCTCGATGTGTTCACCCGGCAGCATGGTCGCGTCTCTGTCGTTGCGCGCGGCAGTCGCTCTGCGCGGTCAAAACTGCGTGGCCTCCTCAGACCCTTCATGCCGTTGACGATTTCCTGGGTGTCGCGCTCTGACCTTGGCACTTTGACCGGCGCCGAGATTGGCGGGCCGCCGGTGTCCCTGTCGGGCGACGCACTACTGTCAGGTTATTACCTGAACGAACTGCTGTTGAATCTGACCCATCGCCACGATCCGCAGGCGGACATCTTCGATGCTTACGCGGCAACGATTCGGGGCCTCGCCTCCGGTGACACGGTTGCACTTCGTTTGCGCAGCTTCGAGATGGAGCTCCTGAAGCTCTTGGGCTACGCCTTGGATTTCAGCGATGCGCGCGCGGTAAGCGGTCAACTGGTGCCCGATGAGCACTACGAGTATCGCGTCATAGAGGGGTTGAAGCCGGTCGTGGATCGTTCCGGGCCGATGGTCTTCACCGGCCGGGAACTTCAGGGCATAGAGGTGCAGGCGTTCGAGAACCCGGACATTCTTGCGGCCGCCAATCGACTACTTCGCGGCGTGATCGCGTATCATCTGGACGGCAAAGAGCTCAAGAGCCGCAAGGTGCTGCGGGAAATTCGCAGGAGCGGCCAGCGGTCTCCGCAAAAACAACCCTAACGGAACGTAAGTCATGTCAAACACTCTCCATCTCGGCGTCAACGTGGATCACGTTGCGACGCTTCGCCAGGCCCGCGGAACGGACTATCCGGATCCGGTGGAGGCGGCGCTACGAGCCGAGGCGGCGGGTGCGGACAGCATCACCGTGCATTTGCGAGAGGACCGGCGCCACATTCAGGACCACGACCTGCCGCGTCTGCAGGCAAGGATGAAGACGCATATGAACCTCGAGATGGCCGTCACCGACGAAATGCTCGGCATTGCCGTTGACCTCGCGCCCAGCGATTGTTGCCTGGTGCCGGAGAAACGCGAAGAACTGACCACTGAAGGCGGCCTGGATGTCTGTGGCCAGCTTGATCGCGTGACGGCGGCCTGCCGGTCTCTCGGCGCAGCGGATATACGCGTTTCCTTGTTCATCGACCCGGATAACGATCAGCTCGACGCTGCGGTCGCGGCCGGCGCTCCGGGCGTCGAGCTGCACACCGGCGCCTACGCCGACGCGAGCGGCGAGGAACAGGCTGAGGAACTCGAACGCATCGCGGCAGCCTGCCGCTACGGTCAATCCATTGGCTTGACGGTTCATGCCGGCCACGGGCTGCATTACGAAAACGTCTCGCCGATAGCTGCGCTGCCGGAAATCGTGGAACTCAACATCGGCCACGCAATCATTGCGCGCTCGGTCATCGACGGCATCGACACGGCAGTTGCTGAAATGAAGCGCGTCATGCTGGGCGCGCGCGGGTAGGTGATTCCGTGATCTTCGGTGTGGGTACGGATATCTGCGAGTTGGCGCGCGTCCAACAGACCTTTGATCGATTCGGCGAGCACTTTGTTAACCGTCTCCTGATGGATGAAGAACGGGTCCTATTTGAGCGCAACAAGCGTCCCGTGCGATTCCTCGCCATGCGCTTCGCGGCCAAGGAGGCCGTTGTGAAAGCCATGGGGACGGGATTCGCGCACGGCGTCTGGATTCGCGATGTCGGCATCGTCAACAACGACTGGGGGCGTCCGGAGGTGATCTTTTCGTCGCGCGGGCAGGGCGTCTGTGACGAACTGGGCATTGGTGACGCCCACGTGAGCCTGACGGATGACGCCGGTCTGATCGTTGCCTTCGCCGTCGCCATGAACAAGACCTGACGGGACTCACCATGCATTGTTTCGCTTTCGACATAGAGACCGTGCCGGACACCGATTTCGGCCGCCAGATATGGGAACTCGACGAATCGCTTTCGGACGAGGATGTCGGCAACGCCATGATGTTTCGCCAGCAGCAGAAGACCGGCAGCGAGTTTCTGCCGTTGCACCAGCACCGGGTTGTCGCTATCTCCGTAGCCTTGCGCTCAGGCGACAGCTTTCGCGTCTGGACCCTGGGCGACAGGGACGCCGACGAGGCAGAAATCGTCCGGCGTTTTTTCGACGGCATTGAGCGCTACAGTCCGGAACTCGTTTCCTGGAACGGTTCGGGTTTCGACTTGCCGGTACTGCACTACCGCGCGTTGAAGCACGGCATACAGGCGCCTCGTTACTGGGAAAACGGCGATAACGATCGCGACTTTCGCTATAACAACTACCTGAGCCGGTTTCATTGGCGGCATCTCGATCTGATGGACGTCATGGCGGGTTTCCAACCTCGCGGTCGCGCCGGCCTCGACCAGATCGCCACCATGCTGGGCTTTCCCGGAAAACTGGGGATGAGCGGCGACAAGGTCTGGGAAACCTGGCTCGCTGGCGGCATCGATGGCATTCGCAACTACTGCGAAACGGACGTCTTGAACACCTATCTCGTGTATCTGCGCTTTGAGTTCATGCGTGGCAACCTCGATGCTGAAACGCTCGCGTCCGAGCTCGATCTCGTACGACGGTCACTCGCCGAGCACGGCGAGGCGCATCTCAAGGAATTCCTCGCGGCCTGGCCAGACGGCAACAGCGAATAGTAAGCGTGGCAAGAAGAGAACCCGAGATCGCCCGTATCGTGTCCGTGACCCACGAAGGACAGGGCATTGCAGACCTGCCGGGCAAGAAGGTGTTTGTTGCCGGCGCGTTGGCGGGAGAGCAAGTCAGACTGCAGCGCCGCAAACGTCGGCGTAACTACGATGAGGCCGAGCTGCTCGACGTGCTTGAGGCCAGTGAGCAGCGCCTCGAACCGCGCTGTGAAGCCTTCGGCCGCTGCGGTGGCTGTGTGTTCCAGCACGTGTCGATTGACGAGCAGCGTAAGCTCAAAGAGACCTCGCTGAAAGACAGTCTCGAAAGGATCGGCAAGGTAAGCCCCGACCGCTGGCTGCCGCCGCTGGTGGTAGGCGACGGCTGGCACTACCGCCGCCGAGCGCGACTGGCGGTAAAACATGTGCACGGCAAAGGTCGCGTACTGGTTGGGTTTCGTGAGCGTCACGCGCCCTTCATTACCGACATGCAGCGTTGCGAAGTGCTCGGTCAGCCGGTCGATGCGCTGATACTGCCTTTGAGCGAGCTCATCGATACGCTCAGCATTCGCGCCCGCCTGCCGCAGGTCGAAGTTGCGATTGCCGACAACGCGGTCGAACTGGTCTTTCGCGTACTCGATCCACCCTCGGACAGCGATCTCGAGAAGCTCATTGCGTTCGGCAAAAGCCACGATCTGAGGATTGCGCTACAGCCGAAAGGTCCGGATTCGGTCTACGCCCTGTTCCCGGCCGAACCGCAGGAGGCGTTGCGGTACCGACTGGACGCGTTCGATGTGGACATCGAATTTCTGCCCACCGACTTTGTTCAGGTCAACGCGCAGGTCAATGCGGCGATGGTTGGCCAGGCGATAGAGCACCTTGATGTGGACGCCAGTCATCGCGTGCTCGACCTGTTCTGCGGTATTGGCAACTTCACGTTGCCGCTCGCCCGGCGTGCCGGTGACGTCATTGGTATCGAAGGCGAAGCTCGCCAGGTCGAGAGGGCCAGCGCCAACGCGGCCCTGAACGGGATTGGCAACGCGCACTTTCGCTGCGCTGACCTGTTCAAGGTGACCGGGGATGAGGACTGGATTCGCGAGGGCTGTGATCGACTGCTGCTCGATCCGGCGCGCAGCGGCGCGGACGCCGTCATTGCGCATACAAAGTCGCTGAACCCCGAGAAGATCGTCTACGTGTCATGCCATCCGGGCACCCTGGCGCGCGATGCCGGCATGCTCGTCAGTGAGTTCGGCTACAGCCTGGAGGCGGCGGGCATCATCGACATGTTCCCTCACACGGCTCACGTCGAATCGATGGCAGTGTTCCAGCGCAACAGCTAGCGCGTCCAACCGGCGTTTCGGTTTTGGCTGTCGACGAATAACGGGTAGGCTATCGTTATGGCACTCGGGCCCATCATGCTGGACATCGACGGCACGGAGTTAACTCCTGCGGATCGGGATCTCCTGCGCGAGCCTGCCGTCGGCGGGTTGATACTCTTCAGCCGTAACTACGAATCGCCGAAACAGATCACCGAGCTGGTCGCCGAGGTTCGCGGGCTGCGGCGGCCGCCGCTGCTGATTGCGGTCGACTATGAGGGTGGCCGGGTACAGCGTTTCCATGAGGGCTTCACCGAGATTCCCGCGATGCGGCGCCTGGGGCGCCTGTACGATGAGGATCCGGGGGGCGCGCTTAAGCTCGCGCGAACGACGGGCTGGCTTATCGCGGCGGAGCTTCGCGCCTGCGGCATCGACCTGTCGTTCTCGCCCTGTGTTGACCTGGACTGGGGCGTCAACTCCGCGATCGGTGATCGGGCGTTTCATCCGAAGCCACAGGTTGTCGCCGAACTTGCGCGGCAGTCGGTGCTCGGACTTCGCCAGGCGGGCATGGCCTCTGTTGCCAAGCATTTTCCAGGCCACGGTGCCGTCGCTGCAGACTCCCATGAGCGACTGCCCGTCGACAGGCGTGAATTCGGTGACCTGCTCGAGGACATGCGGCCCTACGAGTCGCTGCTTGGGCATGGGCTGCTGCCGGCGGTCATGATGTCGCATGTCGTCTATGACGAACTGGATGCGCTGCCGGCCAGCTTGTCGCGCTACTGGATGCAGGCCCAGCTTCGCGACCAGCTGCGCTTCGACGGCGCCATCTTTACTGACGACATGAGTATGAAGGCGACATCGACCTATGGCTCGATGGCGAAGCGATCCCGAATGGCGCTGGATGCAGGCGCAGACATGGTCCTCGTCTGCAATGATCGACGTGCGGCTGCGTCGTCGCTTGCGGCACTCGGCGATTATCTCAACCCGCCATCGCTGGTTCGCCTGGCGCGGTTGCATGGAGAGCAGGCGCCGGATCGGGCAGCGCTGCGGTCATCCGACGAGTGGCAGGATGCCGTCAGGGCGCTGGACCGTTTCAGCAGCCGACCCACCCTGGAACTGGACGCCTGAAAATGACCGGCGACGACCGGTTTGGTCTCATCGTCGGCAGTGGCATGTCCGATTTTGGCGGCGAGTCAGAGAGTCGCGTCGAGGACACGCCGCTCGGTGCACCCTCGGCGGCGCTGCGCGAGGTGACGCTGGCCGGACGCCAGATCGTCGTGTTGCCGCGCCACGGTGACAAGCACGACATCGCGCCGCACAAGGTCAACTACCGGGCGAACGTCCTGGCACTGCATCAGCGGGATGTTACTGCGATCATCAGCGTCAACACGGTCGGCGTCATTCCGCGCTCGCCGGAACCCGGAGAGCTTGCCGTACCCGATCAGCTGATCGACTACACTTTCGGTCGCGAACACACGTTCTGCGACGGTGGCTTCATGCCGCTCGACCACCTGGAATTCACGGAGCCGTTCTGCCCGAGCCTGCGCGCCGATCTCCTGGCCGCTGCCCGGCGAGCGGCAATTCCTTGCACTGACGGTGGTACCTACGGCGTGACCCAGGGGCCGCGGCTTGAAACGGCAGCCGAGGTGGACCGCCTCGAGCGCGACGGTGTTGCCTACGTCGGCATGACCGCCATGCCGGAGGTGGCGCTCGCCCGAGAACTCGGTCTCCGGGTTGTATGCCTGTCCCTG
>CAZFVT010000042.1:0-14715 GCA_964522355.1 uncultured Woeseiaceae bacterium
CGAAACCGCTGGCGGTAATCGCCACATCGCTAACCGGTACCTGCCAGGGACCGATCAGCTGGTCGCGCGCGGTCAGTCCGCCAACGGTGCGGTCGCCGATATGAATCAGAAAGGATTTGTCGGCGACCGTGGGGAAACGCAGCACCCGGTCGACGGCCTCACCCAGGTCAATATCGCTGACGTCGATCCCGTCGTCGGTTGCCGTCACGCGGCTGACGTCGCGAACCATGCGCGGCGCGTTGCCGAGCAGCAGGGTCATGGGAATGTCGACGGCGCGATTTTCAAACTGCTGATCGTTGACGGTGAGCTGCTCGTCATCGGTTAGCTGGCCAATGACGGCCATCGGGCAGCGTTCCCGCGCGCAGATGTCCTCAAACAGCGTGGTCTGCTCGGGTGCGACGATCAATACGTAGCGCTCCTGCGCCTCGTTGCACCAAATCGCCATCGGCGACAGGCCGGGTTCCGCGTTTGGCACGTCCCTGAGCTCGATTACAGCGCCTCGGCTGCTGTGATCCACCGCCTCCGGCACCGCGTTGGACAATCCGCCCGCGCCGACATCATGGATAAGCAGGATGGGGTTGTCGGCGCCGAGCTCCCAGCAGCGGTCGATCACTTCCTGGGCACGCCGCTCCATCTCCGGGTTGCCGCGCTGCACCGAGGCGAAATCCAGGTCTTCGCTCGAAGATCCGCTGGCAAGGCTGGATGCGGCACCGCCGCCAAGCCCGATCAGCATGGCCGGCCCGCCAATGACCACGATGTTGGCGCCCGCCGGCACGTCCTGCTTGAGCGCATGTTCCGGACGGACGTTGCCGACGCCGCCGGCGATCATAATCGGCTTGTGATAGCCGCGTATCTCACCGTTCGGCAGCCCGGGCACGGCGGTCTCGAAGGTGCGGAAGTAGCCGAGCAGGTTCGGCCGGCCGAATTCGTTGTTGAAGGCGGCGCCGCCCAGCGGGCCGTCGAGCATGATCTCGAGCGGCGTTGCCATGCGGTCGGGGTGGCCGAAGGGCTGCTCCCAGGGTTGCCGGAACTCGGGGATTCGCAGGTGCGAGACGCTGAACCCGGTGAGGCCTGCCTTCGGCGTCGCGCCGAGGCCAGTTGCACCTTCATCCCTGATCTCACCGCCTGAGCCGGTAGCCGCGCCGGGAAACGGCGAGATCGCCGTCGGATGATTGTGGGTCTCAACCTTCATCAGGATATGAATCGGCTCTTCAACAAAGCTGAAGTGGCGATCCGCCGATCCCGGGAAGAGCCGTCGACCCGCATGTCCTTCGATGACGGCGGCGTTGTCCGAGTAAGCGGAGATAACGCCCTCGCCGCTCGCAGCAGTTGTACTCTTGATCATGCCGAAGAGCTGCTCGGACTGGGCCTCGCCATCAATCACCCAGTCGGCCCGGAAAATCTTGTGGCGGCAGTGTTCCGAGTTGGCCTGGGCAAACATCATCAGCTCGACGTCGGTCGGGTCCCGCTCGAGCTTTCCGTACTCGGCAGCGAGGTAATCGATCTCGTCGTCGGACAGCGCCAGCCCAAGCTCGCCGTTTGCGGCCTTAAGCGCGTCGGCGCCCTCCTCAGTCAGGGGCACGCGCGTCAGGGGGGCGGGCTCGTGATGGTCGAACAGCGCCGCGGCTTCTGCGGAGTCGAGCATTGCTGCTTCCGTCATTCGATCGAACAGCGCCTGAGAGAGCGGCTGGAGCCGGGAATCGCTGAGCGGTTCGCTGGATGTTATCGCATAGGTGACGCCACGCTCGATGCGCTTCACCGCCAACAGACCGCAGGCATGCAGGATGTCGGTGGCCTTGCTCGACCAGGGCGATATCGTGCCCGGACGCGGAACGACCGTCAGCAGCTGCGCATCATCGCTGAATGCCTGTGGCTCATCGGTCCCGTTCAGCAGGAGCTCGAGTCTTGCACGGGAAGCGTCATCGAGTGATGCCGCCAATTCGCCGAAGTAGCTGTAGCGGGCGTTAGCGGCGGTGACGGCAGGCTCCAGCGCCTTAAGCGCTTCGAGCAGCTTGGTCAGACGAAAGGCGGACAGTGCGGCCTGTCCAGGAAGTTCAATGATCGATGATGGCTTGGCGGTCTCGGTATGGGCCGGCGCTTGCGTCACAGTCGGAAGCCTTTTTCGGTCGGGGGCGGCGTGAGCGGGAGAGCGCGAATTCTAGCAGCGTTCCGGGAGGGTTACTTGGACTCGTTGGATCCACCGGGCGGGTACATGGGCATCGGAAACTGGGCAACATTATCCCCCTCCATGCGCGAGATCTTGCTGACGCCCTGCTTGTCGACCTCATCGATGCGGACGATGCTGTGCATGGGCAGGTAGCTTCGCTTGACGCCCTCGAACTCGGCTTTGATCTTTTCCTCGCTGGGATCCACGACAACCGTCGTCTTCTCGCCGAAGACCAGCTCCTCCACCTCAACGAAGCCGAACAGGGCGCCATGCGACACGCTCCTGGCGTAGATCTCGTAAACCTGGCCCTGGCTCATGAACAGGACTTTGAAAATGGTCTTGCCGGACATCTGCTGCGGGTTCCTCACGTCTGCTACACGCGATCTGCGCGTGGAGCGCGAAGTGTAAACAAACGTCCGGAGATTGGCGACGCGATTACTGTTCGGCGACCCTCTGGCGCTCGATCCAGTCGCTGTCGATCGGCAGTCGACTGGCAATCTTGTCGTTCGGCGCAATGACCCGCCAGAACGGGCTGACCTCGGCCAGGTTCTCGCCTCGCTCGAGCGCCTCCAGCGACGCTTCGGCCGCGATGCGCAGGAATATGGCCGTGGATACCGGGCAGGTCGCGTCGCAGCGGTGGCGTCGCGCCAGCTCATTGCGCAGCCGTGGGATGGACCGCGTCTCTCCGAACGGCACCCGGCGGATATAGTCATCGATCATCCGCGGAGTTCCGACCAGCATTCGCTGCCCTGCCCGGATGCCGGCGAAATCCTTATCCAGGACGACCTTCTTGGGTTGTTTCTTGTCCGCCAGTTTGTCGGTTGCCGATCGCGCCATCGCCGGTTCCTCTTTTCGGTACACGCTAACACCGATTCTTGTATTCACGAATAAGGGCAATTTTTCTCCAGCTAAAACAGGGTTTTAGTGAATTCCCGCAACGCCACGAAAGAGGCTCAACAGCGCTCCCTCGCAGATCACACCGGACGGAACCACGTTCCGTGTCTCGCATTGGAAGAATCAGCGACCATATGTGGGCGTATCAGCCTGAAAACCCAAGGAATTACCCCCTGCCGGGGGTGTTTATGTGAACTACTCGGCAGCGCTTTTGGGGCGCCGGGCGCACACTTTCGTCAGTGTGGCCCCGTGTGCCGGGGCCTTCTGCACAACAGACGAGGTTGGTGCTGATATGCCGCTGGTACTTGAAGTCATTAGCGATCACAAAACCACAATGAGCAACGGCGCGGAGTTTTCGTTCGGGCCCGAGGGCGGAACGATCGGGCGTTCTTTGAAGAACGACTGGGTGCTGCCCGATTCCGACCTTTACGTCTCAGGCAGGCATGCAAGCATCGACTTCCGAGCCGGTCGTTTCTACCTGGCCGATCACAGCAGCAACGGTGTCTACGTCAATCACTCGGGCAAACGGCTCGGTGACGGCAACCCGCATCGGCTGTTTGACGGTGACCACATTCGCATGGGCAGTTTCGAGTTCCTGGCCCGGGTCGATGAGGGGCAGGAAATCGACGTTCCGGCAGAGTCTGACCCTTCGGTCGTACCCGACCAGGTCAACGCCCTGTTCCCCGAAGATGACATCGGTTCGAGCGTCATGCTGCTCGACGAAGATGAAATCAACGGCGACAACGCCCTCGAGGCGCTGCTCGACGACGACCTTGGCTCATCGCGAGTCGCGAGCCTGGACAGCGCAGACAGTGTCGCAAACGCGCGCTCGTCCGGCCCGGTCGGCACCGAGTCGGTACGCCGCGTCCGGCAGGCGTCCGGCGACGATGACCTGCTGACGCGCTTCCTGATTGCAGCGGGCATTGACCCGGAATCCGTCGACCCGGACACCGATCCGGCTGCCGTCCTTACTAACGCCGGCGAGGTGCTGAACGAACTTGTTGGCGGCATCACCGAGTTGATGGTCGCTCGAGCCAACATGAAGAGCATGTTCCGACTCGAGCAAACCGGCGTCATGCCGCAGCTCAACAATCCGATCAAACTGTCGGCAAGCACGTCCGACACGATACGACAGCTGCTGCTCGGCCAGGAAGGCGAATTCCTTGGCCCGCTGGCCAGCGTCCGCGAAGCCTGCAAGGATCTCCGCTGGCATCACGACGGCGTCATCGGCGCCATGATCAAGGCGTTCAACGAATACGTGGAGCGCTTCGACCCGGACCAGGTCGAAGAGCATTTCGAAGAAACCTATCAGAAGAAACCGTTTTTCTCGTTCCAGGCAAAACAGAAGTTCTGGGATCACTATCGCGACACCTATCCGGTGCTGACCCAGGCGGGTAATGCGTCGCTGCCGCAGACTTTTTCCGAAGACTTCGTCCGGCAGTATGACCGCCAGCTCGCCGACTTCTCACGGGTTGAAGGTGCATTAGGGGAAACCCAGACGATCCGGATTCCGGAGTCCGCACACACTGATGCGCCGGACGACAGTGCTATGGAAGACAGCCTCTCGGATGACAGCACCGTGAACGACAGCAATGACCCGGTGTTCGAAAGCGAAGACCAGAGCTCGGAAGCGATGTTCGCGGACGACGACATGACGATCGAAGCGATCCCTGAAGACGACGACAGCTTTGCGGATACGATCATTGACGAAAACGGTGACTTCGCGGAGACGATAGTCGATTCGCGGATCGGGCCGCTGTAGGCACCTTCATTCTGGTCGTTGGAGTTTATCTACGCGATAGACCGCCATCATGAATAAAGTCGTAGCAATCCTGTTTGCAATTTCCTGCGCTCTCACGTCTTTCACGTCCAACAGTATCCTTGGCGCAGGAATGTGGTTTTGGATAATCCTCGCGACCGGCTTGCTTGTCGCTGTCAGTCAGTTTCTGCCGCCGTTGCGTGGACTCGGTAGCATTGCAGCCCTCCTGCTCGCCGTCATTGCTGTTTGTGCCGTTGCCTTGACCTTGTTGGCGGCGACCATCGGCGGGTCGTTCAACCTTGACCAGCGGGAAGCCCTGTTGGTCTTCGCGTTTTTCCTGATTGCGGTGTTTGGGTTCTCGCTGGTCGGTGTAAACAAGAGATCCGCGCGGGAATAGGGACCGAACCGCTTTTATGCGCCACTCTTTTCAGGTCTGGCCGGTCAGTCGATCGGCAACTTTAGGGGTTAGCTAAAATTGCGGCTAAAGGCCCGACAAGGAGATAGTGGCTACGAAAGTGCTTTTTTCTCGCTGAAGGCTGCCGTCTGGTCGTTTCGAGGGAAAATGACGGCTAACGGCCCATAGCGGGCCCTCGTGGCTCGGTCGATAAGGACCATTCCTATGATACGGACACTTACATCAGCAGGAAGCTGCCTTCTATTTGCGGGTGTGCTTTCTGCTACATCGTTAGCTTCGGATCCGGGTGTCGCGGCAACATTCTACGACGACTTAGCTAAAGGCTTTTGCGCTCCTGAGTTTCTGGAGCACGCAGACACCAGTTTCTCTCGATGCAAGTCAGCTTGGGAGTCGCCACTGGATCTTTGCGCGAAGGAAACCGGCATAAACGATTACATAGCATCCGATGAGTTGCCAGAACAGGAATGGCAGGCTCAGTTTGAGGCTGTAAGCGAGACGTTCACTTCGTGCCTTTTTTCTAAGCTCCAAACCTCGTCTGAAAGTGCTGAAAATCCCAATCGGGACATTCATAAGTCACTACTGAGCTACTACAGTGCCGGCCACGAATTCGCAGAAACTGAGTCAGAGTTTTTCACCGATGAGGAGATCGGGTCGGGAACGCTCGATGATTACTTTGCTGAACAAGCGCAAGCCATAAATTCAGGTCTCCCAATGATGGTGGACGACCTAAGCAGACTCGAAAAAGTGACTTATGCCAATCGCGTGTTTCGCGAGCACTACACAATAGTTGGCGTCACCGAAGATGAGCTTCAGAATGAATTCGACCCTAGTGTGGTTCGGAGATTCTTCATCTCCAACGCATGTAATCACTATCCATCGCGAAACGCCATGAAAGAGGGGGTCGTATTCGCGTATGAGTTTCGAACAGAAGATGGCTCAAAGCATACTGACGTTTCTGTTTCATCGACGGATTGCGAGGCCTTGGAATAGAGGCCTCGTGTCAGTAACCCGAAGCCCGCTTTCGGCGGAAAGCAAACCGTTACGACTGTCCCTCACCGGCCGCTAGACTGTCTCCTCTCGGAGAAAACGTACGTCGAATGTCCGACACCATCGACAGCCCCAGGCTATCGATTCATTCGATTCTCGATGAGATCATCGACGACCGCGGGTTCCGCCAACGTCGACGTGTCACCCAATTCGCCATAGTCATTCGCCGCCACCTTGCGCAGGATTCGTCGCATGATTTTTCCTGAGCGCGTCTTCGGCAGTCCGGGCGCCCACTGAATCAGATCGGGTGAGGCGATCGGGCCGATTTCCTTGCGCACCCAGTTCCTGAGCTCGACCATCAATTCATCACTGGGCTCGATACCCTCCATCAGGGTCACGTAGGCATAGATTCCCTGGCCCTTGATGTCGTGGGGATAGCCGACGACGGCCGACTCGGCGACCTTCGGGTGGGCCACCAGGGCACTTTCCACTTCCGCCGTGCCCATGCGGTGGCCGGACACGTTGAGCACGTCGTCGACCCGGCCGGTGATCCAGTAATAACCGTCCTCGTCGCGGCGTGCGCCATCGCCCGTGGTATAGCAGTTGTCAAACGCGGAGAAGTAGGTATCGACGAATCTCTGATGATCGCCGTAGACCGTGCGCATTTGTCCGGGCCAGCTGTCGGTGATGACGAGATTCCCCTCCGCCGCGCCCGACAGGGTGTTGCCGTCGTTGTCCAGCAACGCCGGCGCAATGCCGAACAGGGGTTTGGTGGCCGAACCGGGCTTCAGGTCCGTAGCGCCAGGCAGCGGACTGATGAGAATGCCGCCGGTTTCCGTCTGCCACCAGGTATCGACGATAGGACAGCGGCCGTCTCCCACGACGGTGTAATACCACTCCCAGGCTTCGGGGTTGATCGGCTCACCCACCGAACCGAGCAGCCTTAGGCTGGCGCGGGACGTGCGGGTCACCGGCTCATCGCCCTCGCGCATCAGCGCCCGAATCGCGGTGGGTGCGGTGTAGCAGATGTTGACCTCATGCTTGTCACAGACCTGCCAGAAGCGCGAGGAGTCGGGATAGGTCGGCACGCCCTCAAACATGAGCGTCGTCGCGGCATTGGCCAGGGGACCGTAGACTATGTACGAGTGACCGGTTACCCAGCCGACGTCGGCAGTACACCAGTAGATGTCACCCGGGTGATAGTCGAAGACGTACTGGAACGTCATCGAGGCGTAGACGAGATAGCCGCCGGTCGTGTGCAGCACGCCTTTGGGTTTGCCAGTCGAACCCGAGGTATACAGGATGAAGAGCGGGTCTTCGGCATCCATCTCCTCGCAGGGGCAGTCGTCGTCCACGTCCTCATCCAGCTCATGCAGCCACGCATCGCGATCTTCGACCCAGTCGATGTCGCCGCCCGTGTGGCGAATGACGAGGACCTTCTCGAGCGTTTCCACCAGCGGGTTGGCCGCGGCAGCGTCGACGTTCTTCTTCAGCGGGATGGTCTTGCCGCCTCGAATGCCCTCATCGGCCGTAATGACGATGGAAGACTCGCAGTCATGAATTCGACCGGCCAGCGCCTCGGGTGAAAAGCCGCCGAAGACGACGCTGTGTATGGCACCGATCCGCGCGCAGGCGAGCATGGCCACGGCGGCATCGGGGATCATCGGCATGTAAAGGGTGATTCGGTCGCCCTTGCTGGCGCCCAGCGCCTTCAGGCTGTTGGCGAAGCGGCAAACCCGCGTGTGCAGTTCGCCGTAGGTGATCTTCAGATCGCGGTCCGGGTCATCACTCTCCCAGATGATGGCGATCTCGTCGGCCTTCTCCGGCAGGTGGCGATCAACGCAGTTATAGCAGGCGTTCAAAGTGCCGTCGTAGAACCAGCGTATCCGCAGGTCATCTTTGGCCAGCGAGACGTCCTTGACCTGGGTATAGGGCTTCATCCAGTCCAGTCGCTGCCCTTCTTCTGCCCAGAAGGCTTCGTTGTCCTCGATCGAGCGTCGGTATTTTTCCTGGTAACCCGCTTCATCGATCCAGGCTCGGCTGGCCCAGGCGGGGTCGACTTTTCGATCATGGCTCATGCTTGACTCCGGGATTCAACGTTTCGTTTGGTCCTGATCGGGAACTTACCGCGCGGCCAGTCTGTCGGCAACGCCGAGTATCCGCTTGGCCTGCAGATAGTGCGGTCGGTCCACCATTTCACCGTCGAGGACGGCGACGCCAGCGTCGGGATCGGCGTCGAACAGCGCGACAATCTGCCGGGCGCGTTCGATCTCCTCAGACGAGGGTGTGAAGGCCTCATTGACGACGTCGATCTGCGCCGGGTGAAGCACGAGCATGCCGCTGAAGCCGTCACGGCGCGCCAGCTTTGCGAAGTCCGCAGCACCTTCGACGTCCCTTATGCGGGTATAAACCGTTTCTATGGCGGGTACCTCCGCCGCCGCCGCGCCGAGCAGGCACAGGCTACGTGCCAGGGCAAAGACGTCGAGCCATTGTCCTGACTCGTCCTTGTTCGTCGTTGCGCCCACGGCTGCCGCCAGATCTTCCGCGCCCCAGGTCAGTCCGTCGAGACGTTGGCGCACCGACGCATACTCCTGTACGGCAAACATCGCCGCTGGCGTTTCGGTGACCAGCGGCAGAATCCGCGTCGCGCCGGGCTCAGCACCGACCGCACGCTCCATGTCACTCAGCAGCCCGTCGAGGCGCTGGATGTCTTCTGCCCCGCCGCACTTGGGCAGGACAATACCGTGGGGCAGCTCGTTGCCGAGCGCCGCAAGGTCCAGAGCGCCGAACTCGGAACTGAGGGGATTGATTCGAACCCAGATCCGCGCGTCGGCGCGTGTCGCCAGGAAGCCACCCAGGTTTTCCCGAGCGGCGGCCTTCCGGGCGGGCGCCACGGAATCTTCGAGGTCGAGGATGAGCGCGTCGGCGTCGGTCTCGACGGCGCGCGCAAACTTCCGCTCGCTGTCGGCCGGTACAAACAGGAAGCTACGCGTCACTCGGGCGACCTGAGCATCAGTGCGGAGCGCTTGCAGACCGCCACCAGCTCATCGTTCTGATTGAACGCGCGATGCTCGAACACGACGATGCCATTGTCCGGCCGGGAACGACTCTCCCGGGTTTCGAGGACCTCCGATTCGATCCGGATCGTGTCGCCATGAAATAGCGGCATTGGAAACCGAACCTCATCCCAGCCGAGGTTGGCGACCGTTGTGCCCATCGTCGTGTCGTTAACGGAGATACCGACCATGAACGCCAGGGTCAGGCAGCTGTTCACCAGCGGCTTGCCGAACTCCGTATTCTTGCAGTACTCGGCGTCGATATGCAGCGGCGCCGGATTGTGGGTCAGGGCGCTGAACCAGACGTTGTCCGCTTCGGTGATCGTGCGTCGCAAAGCGTGATCGAAGCGCTGACCAACCGCGAATTCCTCGAAGTAGAGTCCCTGCATGGAGTCCGGCCTCCGCCGCCAGTTATAGGCGCATGATAAAGCCTGCCCGAATCCTTTGAAATCGCCGGCGATCCGGATGACCTGGTTCGCCGCGAGAGATCGCGGGCTCCGAACCGACATTTGCGCCACCGATTGCTATCATTCGACCTCGCGACAGATCCATGCTTTCAAGAAGCCCATGAACGACGACAGCTCCATAGCGGCAATCCTGCAGACAACGCGGCGTATCGCGGTGGTTGGCGCCAGCACCCGCCCGACCCGCCACAGCCATCGGGTCATGACCTTTATGCAGCAGCACGGTTACACAATGCTGCCCGTGAATCCGGTCTATGCCGGTCAGGAAGTCCTGGGCGAAACGGTCGCGGCGACGCTCGGTGAACTGTCCGCGCCGGCTGACATGGTCAACGTGTTTCGCCGGCCCGAGGCGCTTGAAGAGACTGTCGACGACGTACTGGCGGTGGCCGAAGCGCTGCAGATCCGCGTTGTCTGGATGCAGCTAGGACTGGCCGATGAAGAGCTGGCGGCTCGGGTCCGAAGCGCCGGGCTGAGCATCGTCATGGATCGCTGCCTCAAGATCGAGTACGGCCGGCTCATGGCCGGAGCCTGAGCCGAACCGGCAAGTTCTCCTCCTCCGCCTGGTCACCGGACCGGGCAGCACCGCCACCCCGTCCGGGGCGTCTCCATATTGCGGTCACGAAATAGTCATAAACGCACCCGGTTCTCGTCAGGACTGCGGGCGCCTGCGGGCCGAGAATACGCCGCATGCCTTAACGGCCACGACTATTTTCAGACCACTTCAGGAGATCACAACCATGAAACGCACTCTCGTTTTCGCCTACGGGGTTGCCAGCTACGCCCTGTTCTTCGTTTGTTTCCTCTACGCCATTGGCTTTATCGGCAACATCTGGGTGCCGAAGTCCATCGACTCGGCGCCGCTCTATCCGCTGGGCACATCGCTGCTGATCAACATCGGGCTGCTGGGCCTCTTTGCCGTTCAGCACAGCGGCATGGCCCGACCCGCCTTCAAGCGATGGCTGACCCGGTACATTCCCAAAGCGGCCGAGCGCAGCACCTACGTACTGCTCTCGACCGTGTGCCTGGCACTGATGATGTGGCTGTGGGCACCGCTGGGCGGCGTTATCTGGAACGTCAGCACCGGCTGGGCCGCCACCACGCTGACGGCGTTGTACCTCGGCAGCTGGCTGTTCCTGCTGTATGCCTCTTTCCTGCTCGACCATTTCGACCTGTTTGGCCTGCGCCAGGTTTTTTACGGCCTGAAGGGTGAGCAGTCGCCGGCGCTCGAGTTCCAGACTCCGGCCATGTACCGCATTGTTCGCCACCCGATCTACCTGGGCTGGATGGGCATCATCTGGATCACGCCGACGATGACCGTCACCCACTTTGTCTTCGCCGCCCTGTCGACGGCCTACATTGTGATCGGCACGTACCTGGAAGAGCGGGATCTGGAGGCGGTGCACCCCGAATACAGCGAGTATCGAAAACAGGTTCCCGCGATATTCCCGTCCTTCCGCCGACGGCTTAAGTCTCGCGCTCTCGCTGAGCAGCTGTGAGCGAAGTTTCCAGGGATCGGCCTCGATACCGAGGCCGATCCCTCAACCAGAATCAAGCAAGGAACAACCGCCATGAACCTCTTTACCGACAGCCAGCACCTTGCAGGACTGAAGCGATTCGGGGCACTCGCCGCGACCTTCTTCCTGGTCAAGGGATTGCTCTGGATCGCCGCCCCGTTCGTCTTCCTGTGGCTGGCCTAGTGCCTCTGCCGGACTCGGACAAAAAAAAGCCCGCTGACCGCGTGACGGCCAGCGGGCTTTTTGTCAGGCAGGCGGTCGCTAGAAGCGAAGGCCGAACGTCAGGGGCACCATTTCGGTGGCCCGGTTCGTCTCGATTGAGCGGTACTTCGCCTCGATGAACATGATCGAACCGCCACGCAGCGCGAACGAGTACCCGGCGCCGACGTTCCAGGCAAACTCCGTGGCCGATTCGGAGGCAATGACGAAACTGCCGGGGCCAACGCCGCCCGGAATACACCACCACCACCACGGATCGCAGATCGGCGGGTAATAGACGAGACCGGTGTCTTTGAGACGACCCTCAATGTAGCTAAGGCCGATACCGCCGGTCAGATAGAAGCCATCATCGGACGCCCCGCCCGGGCTCCAGATGCCGTTGAACATGAAGCTCCAGTCGCTGACGTCTCCGCCGGTCACGCTGACGTCATCAAACGCGGGATCGTCGATATCTTCAATAGCATCGTTGATCGCGCGCAGCGCCGAATTGCTGAAGTCGTAATCGTTATAGGTGATGTCGAACTGCAGTCCGAAGGGTCGATCAGAGGGCCAGTAAATGACCGACCCGCCGAGGCCGAAGCCGTCGTCGACGATGTCGCTGAAATCACCCTGCGGCACGTTCCACTGGCCCTTGATATCCCAGTACCAGGGGCCTGGTGACGAAGACGGCCGTCCGCCCGCCAGCGCGGTGGACGATACCAGTACGATAAGTAGCGCCGGAATGCGTAGTGCCCGGGCAGCACGGAAACGATGCTTCCACATGATCTGTGTCCTTACATTGCGGATTCAGTAGGAGGTCAGGTCGGATGCCAACCTGCGCAAATAATATACAGAAGCGACAACGCACGCCAATCCGTCTGCGGGCTTAAGCCGGATGTGATTACGGCAGGTCAGGCGAGATAGTCCGACCCGGGCAACACATACCAGTAGACGGTCAGGAAGTGGCAGGCGCTGCCGGCCAGCACAAACAGGTGCCAGATCGCGTGGCTGTAGGTCATCGACTTGGCCAGATAGAAGCCAGCTCCAATGGTGTAACAGATTCCGCCAGCCGCCAGCCAGGTAATGCCGTCGCTACCCAGGGCAGCCAGAACCTCCGGCCCGGCGATGATGATCAACCAGCCCATCAGCAGGTAGCTGATCATCGACAGCCGCGGAAACCGATGCCCGAACCAAAGCTTGGATGCGATGCCCATCAGCGCCATTGCCCAGATCGCAATAAGCAGTCGTTCGGCCGTCGTCGAGCTGAGAGCAATGACCAGGAATGGCGTATAGGTTCCGGCAATCAGCAAATAGATCGAGCAATGGTCCAGCAGCTTGAAGAGATGCCGCCGCGGCGAACGATGGAACAGGTGGTAGATCGTTGAGGCGAGAAACGTTGCGATCAGGCTCGCGCAGTACACGACGACAGCGATGCGCTGCCAAAGGTCTGCCTGATCGCCACCGGCCTGGGAAAGCCAGACAAGCCCGGCGACGCTGAGCAGCACACCCAGGCCATGAGTCGCGACATGCAAGTGCTCCTCAGTGTCCGTATAGCCAGAGAGATGTGTCGTATCGATGGTTACTGGGTCCGGGCAGCGGCAGGGGCCGCGAAAAATGGCGCACTCCCGTTACGAGGTCAAGGTCCCGGACACGGTGATCACTGTTCCACGGAACCCCGAGCATTCTGTTAAATGGCGGTTTGCGGCGCTTGTGGGGCGTCAACAACCACCGAACAGCGTATTGCCGGCTTTCGCCGCTCGAGGACCCGTGGAGCGCGGTCTGGCGCTTTGGTCGGGCAGCATCCTTGGGGCATACTGAGACCAGCAAAACGACAAGAGCCGGTGGTTTGGAAACCGGCCCGCGAACCGTCCGTCGTCGGACCGCAAACAGAGTGAATAACCGTGGCAAGTCGCTGGACTCCCCGCAGAACGCATATCGACCCCCGCCTGGCCGAGCTCAACGATTCGGAGACCACTGAATTTGTTTTCCGACGCGAGCCGAGTCTTCCGGATGAAACCGCGCAGCTGCCCATCGCCAGTGATTCGGTAACGGTGACCTCGGAGTACTTTGAAGGCTGGGACGCCGAGGACCAGATATTCCAGCCCGGGTTGCTGCTCGGCAACCGATACGAAATCCTCGAGCATGTCCACACCGGCGGCATGGGCCATCTTTACAAGGCGGTAGATCTTCGACTGCACGGCGAAGCTGCAGCGAAAGCGTCGGTCGCTGTCAAAGTGCTGCGGCAGCGCCTGATAAATCGACCGGACACCCGAAACCTGCTGGAAATGGAGGCCGCCCGGGCTCGCCAGCTATCGCATCCGAACGTCATTAACGTTTATGACTTCGATGAACACGACGGCCAGTTTTTCCTGGTGATGGAATGGCTGGACGGAAAGTCCGTGCACGACCTCCTGCAGCAGACCCAGGGCAAGCGCCTCGATCAGTCCTTTGCCTGGCGGGTCATCAACGGTGCCGCGAAAGCGCTGCGGCACGCGCATGAAAACGGTGTCATTCACGCCGACGTCAATCCGGGCAACGTTTTTATCTGTGACACCCAGGACATCAAGCTGCTCGATTTTGGCGTCGCACGGGAGCGCAAGCCCGAAGGTTCGGCAGAGGAAAAGAGCGTCTGGGCGACACCGGCATACGCGAGCCCGGACGTCTTCGACGGCGAGGCGCCGATGCTGGAAGACGACGTCTTTTCGCTTGCCTGCGTCGCCTATCGCCTGCTGGCCGGCAAGAAGCCGTTCGGCGATCTCACGCCGGTTGAGGCGCGGCGCCTGAGTGTGAGGCCGGAAGCGATTCCCGGGCTTTCGACGGAGGACTGGCAGCTGCTCGACAGGGCCCTGAACTTCGAGCGCACTATGCGACCGTCTTCCGTCGCCGAATTTCTGCACGAAGGCACCACGGTCATACCGCAGGTCATTGCGACGCCGTCGGTCGCAGTGCCTGCGCAGGCCCCTGCGGCAGCGCCTGAACCGCAACCCACATCGACCGAGGCCAGCGAATCGTCGCCGGTGCCCTGGCAGTGGGGAGCGGTTGCCGGCGCGGGCGGTGTCGCCATCGTCGGGCTTTTGTTGTGGGCGCTCCTGTCGAGCAACGACACGCCGTCTCCAGTGCCGCCGACAACAACACAGACGAACGTTGCGCCCCCGGCGAACACTTCAACGCTGCCGGTGGCGATTGATCCCGGCGCCATCGACGCGACGGAAAACACCGACGCGGCCGACGATGCGCTGATCGATGAATCGATGCCCGACA
>CAZFVT010000043.1:0-14639 GCA_964522355.1 uncultured Woeseiaceae bacterium
TCGGCGTACCGATATCGCCGATCGGCAGAATGACGTTGTTGTTCGCCGCGTAGTCGTCCCAGTGGGCGATCATTTCGGCGAGCTTCTCCGGGTAGTCGCCGCTCAGGTCGACGACCTCCCTCGGATCCTCGGCCAGGTTGTAGAGCTGCCAGGTATCCGAACCGTTTTTGCCGTCGGCCCAGAGAATCTTCCAGTCGCCCTTGCGGACGGCACGGTGGCCGAATATTTCCCAGCCGAGCGCCTCGTCTTCGCCGTAGATGCGCTCGGCCGTGCCCTCAATGAGCGGCATCATGGAACGCCCGGTCATCGGATAGACCTCGCGGCCCTGGAAACTCGAGCCATGATTCGGAATGCCGGCATAGTCCATAAGTGTAGGCATCACGTCCTGGATCGTCGCCAGTGACGAAACCCATTCAGCATTTCCCTCCGCGCCGGGCATCTTCACGATAAAGGGCACGCGAATGCCGCCTTCTGTCGTGTAGGCCTTGAAGAGCCGGAGCGGCGTCACGGCGGCCTGACCCCAGCCTGGGCCAAGGAAGGCATAGGACCCAACCCGGCCGATGTTCTCGTAGCTGAGATCATAGGTCGCCGGTACCCAGGTCGCGTTGTCCAGCAGCTGCAGGCGATCGTGGCCTTCAGCACCGTTGTCCGACATGACGATGATCAGGGTGTTGTCGTATTGGCCCGTTTCCCGCAGATGATCGACGACTCGACCCATGTGGTAGTCCAGCCGCTCGACCATGGCCGCATAGACCTCCATGATGCGGCTGGAATAGCGCTGCTCGTCTTCCGAAAGCTCGTCCCAGGGCGTCACCCGGTCAAGCCGCGGAACGTCCTTGATGTCCGCCGGTACGAGGCCTGCCTCAATCGCCGCCTGCAGTCGGGTTTCTCGCAGCTCGTCGTAACCGTCATCGTAGCGCCCCGCATAAAGATCGAGGTGCTCTTCGCGAACCATCAGCGGCCAGTGCGGCGCGGTAAACGCCAACCAACCGAAGAACGGTTTGTCCTGGGCGAGCGCATCATCGATGTATTCGATCATCCGGTCCGCGTAGAACTCCGACGAGTAAAAATCCTCCGGCACGCTGTCGAGCGCTACGTCATCGTCGTAAATCAAGGTTCGGGGAAACACGCTCAGCATGCGATCGAGATTCAGGTGACTGGCGCCGCCCTGCATGAGTGCCGCGGAGCGATCGAAGCCTTTGGCCGCGGGCCGTTTGTCGTCCGCCGCACCGATGTGCCACTTGCCGGCCATTGAGGTGTGGTAGCCAGCGGCGTTCAGGACCTGGGGCAGGGTCGCCACGCGATCATGCAGATAGCCCTCAAAACCGGGGTTGCCGCGCTGATTGTCGGCAAGATGTTCCTGCATCGTGCCGAAGCCGGCGAAGTGATTGTCCAGTCCCGACATCAGCATGGAGCGGCTGGGCGAACAGTTGGGCGATGCGTAGAACTGCGTGAAGCGCAGGCTCTCGCCGGCCAGGGAGTCGATGTTCGGCGTGCGAATCTCGCTGCCGAAGATGCCGATATCCGTGAAGCCCAGGTCGTCGGCCATGATGATGAGAAAGTTCGGTCGGTCAGGCGCCGCAGCGGGCTCCGAGCTGACGCCATCGACGGCTACCGGCGCGGTGTCGTTGCCACAGGCGGCAAACAGAAGGCAAAGACTCAAGACGCTTTTGATTTTCACAGGCTACCTGCGAGTGCTGAACAAGTCTGGCGCCAATGGTACCCGAAACGAACAAACCGACGGCCCGGAATTACCGGACCGTCGGTTCCACGCTTACGCAGAGTGCGGGTAGTAGATGTCTGCTGCTAGTCGCGCTAGGTCCCGCCCAGCATCTCGATCTCCTCGAGGCTGATCATCAAGTTGATCTCAGGCACACCCTCATCCGCTTCGAGCTCCGCATCGATCTGCGCCGACACTTCGCGGCGGAACGCCTCGCCCTGGCTGGTTGGCGGGAAATCGCCGGCCGATTCGTGGGTCGCGAGGTAGGCAAGCTGGTTGTTGAGCTTGATGCCGAAGTTCAGCGGGTCCTGGTAGGCCTCGTTACGGGTCTCGTGGATGTTGTTCTCGATCACGCTGGCCTGCTCGCGAAGTGCCGCGATGGCGGCAACAATGGGCGCCGCGTCGTCGTTGCCCTCGAGAATCGGTGCCGCATTTTCCTGGCCCTCGAGTTTCTCTTCCAGGTAATCGAGGTCGACATAGAGCTTGCGGATATCGATGACCGCCTGGTTGGCCTCGGACAGTTTGTCCCGCACCTTGATCAGGAAATCGAACTGCGCCTGGAGGTCGCGCTGCGAGCTTATGACCCGCGGGTCCTTCATGATCTCGAACTCCTGCTCGACGCTGCTGCCATCAAAGTTCAGCCGCGCCCGGTAGGTGCCCGGCACCGCAACCGGTCCCTTCGTATTCGACGAGTAGAGAATGATGCCGTCGAAAGACACCGCGTCCGGATAGCGCATATCCCAGACGAACAGATTGGCGCCGGCTTCCGCCTCAAGCTTCTCGCCGTCCTCTTCCGCGCCGCTGGAAAACTGCTTGATGAGGGTTCCGTCGGCCTCAAGAATCTCCAGGCTGGCGACCTTGTCATCTCCCGGCGCTTCGGCGAGGTTGAAATAGAGCATCACGCCGTTCGGATGATTCTCGCCCTCTAGCAGCGGATCGCGCTCACCGCGACCGCTCTGCCGCATGCGGTAGCTCGGCTTCGGTTTGAACAAATGGGTGCCGACGTCGGCAATCTCGCTGTTCAGCTGATGCAGTGGCGTCAGATCGTCAATGATGTAGAAACCGCGTCCCTGGGTAGCCACGATCAGGTTCAGGTCGCGAACCTGCAGGTCGGTAATCGACGTCTCCGGCAGGTTCAGCTGGAAAGGCTGCCAGTCGCGGCCGTCATTGAACGAGATATACATGCCGTACTCGGTGCCCGCGTAGAGCAGCCCTTCCCGCTCCGGGTCGGCCCGCACGACGCGGGTGAAGTGCAGGTCATCGATACCGTCCGTAATCTCCGTCCAGCTCCGACCGTAATTGGTGGTCTTGTACAGGTAGGGCCGGAAGTCACCAGCCTTGTACATCGTGCCCGCGACGTAGGCGCCACCGCGCTCGGTCGGATGGACGTCGATCGAATTCCACATGAGGCGCTCGGGCGCAGCCGGCGGCGTAACGTCTTCCCAGCTTCGCCCTCCGTTGCGCGTCAGGTAGATGAGGCCGTCGTCCGATCCGGTCCACATCTCGCCTTCTTCATAGGGGCTTTCGGCCGCCGTCAGGATCGTGGCGTAGTACTCAACGCCCGTGTTGTCCTGGGTAATCGGGCCACCCGATGACACCAGGGTCTCGGGTATCGCGCGAGTCAGGTCCGGGCTGACGTCCTCCCAGTTCTGGCCCTCATCCATGGACACGTGCACCCGGTGAGAGAACGCATAGAGCTTGTCTGAGTCGTGATGCGAAAAAAATGTCGGGAAGTTCCAGTTAAAGCGGTACTTCATGACCTCGACGCCGGAACCGGCCGGGTTCAGCGGCCAGACGTTGATCCCGCGGCGCTGATTGTTCGCATGATTAAAGCGATAGAGATATCCCTTGTAGTTGCCGCCGTAGATGATGTCATTGTCGTCCGGATCGATGGCGTGATAGGCGCTCTCGCCCCCGGCAGTGACCTCCCAGTCGTTTTCGGTGATTGAAATACCATCCGAGCGATGCAGCACGCGGATCGAGGTGTTGTCCTGCTGCGCACCGTAAATGCGATACGGGAAGTGGTCATCCGTCGCAATCCGATAGAACTGCATGGTTGGCTGATTGTGATAGGTCGACCAGCTGTCGCCGCCATCGGTCGATACCTGCGCACCGCCGTCGTCGGCAATAACCATGCGCTGGTTGTCGTAAGGATCGATCCACAGGTCGTGGTGGTCGCCGTGCGGCGCAACGTGCAGGCTGAAGGTGTTGCCGCCGTCCGTCGATACCGCATAGCGGACATTCATCACGTAAACCTTATTCTCGTCCTGGGAGTCCGCGATGATCCGCGTGTAATACCAGGCGCGGGAACGCAGCGCCCGGTCGCTGTTGATCTTTCTCCAGGTTTCACCGGCGTCGTCGGACCGGAACACGCCGCCGTCTTCTGCTTCGATAAGCGCCCAGACGCGGTCAGGGTTCGCTGGCGAGACGGTTACGCCGATGATGCCAAGTGGCCCTTCCGGCATATTCTCGAGTTCCGAGAGCTTGGTCCAGGTGGCGCCGGAGTCGGTGCTCTTCCAGAGATCGGAGCCGGGGCCACCGCTTGAGAAGCCGTGCGGCGTGCGCCGTACGTTCCAGGTGCTGGCGTAGATGATGCGCGGATTGCCCGGCTGAAAGACCAGGTCGACAGCGCCGGCGTCTTCATTCGCGTAGAGGATCTTCTCCCAGGACTCGCCGCCGTCGGTGCTCTTGTAAACCCCTCTCGCCTCGCTCGACTTCCAGAGATCGCCCATTGCAGCGACATAGACAATGTCAGGGTCCGTCGGGTGCACACGAATGCGGCCGATGTGGCGCGTATCCTCGAGCCCGAGGAAGGTCCAGGTCTTGCCCGCATCGGTCGACTTCCAGACCCCGAAGTTGGAAGACACGTTGCCACGCACGGTCTTCTCGCCGAGGCCGGCATACACCACGTTCGGATCGGATTCAGAAACAGCCACCGCGCCGACTGAGCCACCGAAGTAGCCATCGGACACGTTCATCCACTTGCTGCCGCCGTCGACGGTCTTCCAGACGCCGCCGCCCGAAGAGGCAAAGTAGTAGGTCATCCGGTCGCCGGGTATGCCGGTTACGGAATCCGCGCGACCTCCGCGGTAAGGACCGATAAGGCGATATTCCATGGCATCGTAGAGCTCCGAGCCATATTCCTGTGCCTGTGCGACTGGCGCATGCAACGTCGCTGCAAGCAGGCATACGGAAAGAATGGCACTACCGAGGGCGCGGTTCATTTTCATCGTTTGGGTCCTGTCATCGTCCGAGCGGGGTATTGTTATTGTTTGCGAACAGTTACTGATCTAAACACAGGGCATCGGTGAGTCGCTAGCACATCTGGTTTGGTAGCCGTTACCGCGAAGCGAAGCCAGCGCGGGCTTCTTGGTCGCTGTCCGCCGGTGTTGGTTACTTCAAGCAACCGCGAGGGCGTGTCGTACGCCGATCACGCTCAGCAGGACATGCAATTTTCGTTGTTAATTGAGCCCAGTCCCATCAGCAGATCGATCGTGTCGAAATACGGCTGCGTGCGCTGGAACGGGCCGTTGGCCATGTCCGCCGTGCTTTGTCCCATGCGGTTAATTGCCCGAACGTCAGCGCCCTTGCCCACCAGGTAGTGGATCAGCTCGTTATCGCCGCGCGAAGCGGCGTTATGCAGCGGTGTCGACGCATTGTAGTCGCGCTGATTCACATCGGCGCCGTGCTCTTCCACGAGGTAGGTGACGGCAGCCAGCCAACCGTCGGGCACATGTCGATGCGAATTGGCCGCGAAATTCACGCCATAACCATGCCCCGTTGCAGCGTGTATCGGGTAGAGCCCCGGCCCGCCTTCTTCCACCGGATCGAGGCCCGAGGGGTCGCCGAAGAGTCCGCCGAAGAACTTAGCGATGCCGCAGTGAAACTCGAATTCAAAAAACTCCGGGCACGGCTCTTCCTTGAATCCACTCACCCCTGAGTTCTTCGTAGGCTTTATCGTTGCGATGTCAGGGTCCGCGCCATACTCCACCAGGAGCTTCATCGCTTCGACATCGAGACCATGGGCTGCGCGCCAGAACGGCGTTGCGCCATTGGTGTCGAGGTCGAGATAGGCGTCCGTGTATTCCATGTACCATAGGTGCTTCGTCAGCCTTGCGTTCGGATCTGCCTCCGCTTCCAGCAACGCCTTCATTACGTCGAGGTAGGTTGCCTGCTGCTGCAGATAGGCCTGTCGCTGCGGGAAACGGGCTTTGGGAGCCCATTGTGTATTGATGGTTGCATAAAGCGGCGTCGCACCGGAGGCATTCGCCAGGTTCGGATCGGCGCCGCGCTCCAGCAACACGAGCAGAAGGTCGAAGTGGCCGTTCAATGCCGCCATCAAAATCGGGCTGGTCTGGTCGCCGGCGCCGACCGCGTTAATGTCCGCTCCGGCGTCAAGCAAGGCGTTGGCGACGTTGACTGAGCCTTCCCGGACCGCCAGTAGCAGCGGTGACAGCCCACCCTGGGTACCCACCAGCCGCGTGTAGTTGAGCCGGCGCTTGCCTCGGTCGTCGAGCTCATCGGGATCCACGTCCGTCTGGTTGATGTACTCGCGGGCTGCCAGGGTTGCTGCGCTGACTTCCGTCGAGGCAGGCGCCCAGGTTCCCGCCTCGGATCCACTTTCCTCGCGGAACGTTTCCAGCACCTCGTCCCTGCGCTTCTTCGCCTCCATGTCCTCGGCGTGTCGACTGACGAGGTCGACCACCCTGCTCGTAACTTCAGTTTCCGCGCCGTGCGCCAGGAGCGCGTTGACGGCATCAAGTCGCCCACCGGCGGCAGCAAACATCAGCGGCGTCTGCTGCCAGGCGGATTCCCGCGCGTCGACGTCGGCGCCGGCTTCGAGCAGCACGTTGATGGTGCCGACGCTGCCGGATGCGGCCGCAAAGTGCAGCGGCGTCACGTCGCCCGTCGTCGTCGTCGCCGTTACGTCACCGCCTGCTTCTACCAGCGCTTTGACCACAATGCCCGCGCCGTTCCTGCTGGCCAGATGCAGGGCGGTATATCCGCCGTTTCGGGTGACAGATTCGAGGTTGGCACCGGCGACGATCAGCAGCTCGGCCATATCCGCATTACCGTTCTCCGCCGCCCAGTGGATGGCGGTCATGCCGTCTCCGCGGGCGGTGTTCACGTCTGCGCCTTCCTCGAGCAAGCGGATAACTCCGGCCAGGTCACCGGCCATCGCCGCATCAGCCACTCGCGAGTCGGCGACCGCGCTCGTAAACGGCAGGCAGGCAAACGCAAGCGTTACAGCCCCGATTCGAATGAGTTTGCGCATCTGTCAGGCCACTCCCGGAATTCGAATCAGCTCAGCAAGGTGCCGTTGCTGTCGCCGAAACTCTCCAGATCCTCAAGGCCGAGCTTGTGCAGCAGGCTGAGCATCGCGTTGGCCATCGGCGTGCCGTCCGGCGCCTTGATGTGCAGGTTGCCGGGCAGAGTGCCGTTGGCGCCGCCGGCGATGAACAGCGGGCAACGTTTGTGATTGTGCAGGTTGCTGTCACCCATGGGCGAACCATAGATAACCATGCTCTTGTTCAGCAGGTGCGTGTCGCCCTCCATCGTGGACTTCAGCTTGTCGAGCAGATACGGAACCATGCTGACGTGGTACTTGTTGATCTTGTAGAAATCCGTGACGCCTTCGGGACTGCCGCCGTGATGCGAGCAGGGATGGAAAGGCTTGTCCGTACCGGATTCCGGGAACACCCGGGCCGATGAATCGCGACCCAGCTTGAAGGAGAAGACCCGGGTCGTGTCTGCGGCGAAAGCCAGCACCTGCAGATCGAACATCAGCTCAACGTGCTCTTGAAAGGAGTCCGGCACGCCGGTAGGCGCGTCCGGTATATCGCCCATCTCGCCACTCATGGCGCGGTTCTCTATCTGCTGTATGCGGCGCTCGATCTCCCGGACGTTGGTCAGGTAGTGGTCGATGCGACGACGATCTTCCGGCCCGAGGTCCCTTTTAAGATCGCTCGCGCGATCGCCGATCCAGTCAAGAATGCTCTTGTCGGTCTGCCGACGCATCCGCCGCTCTTCTGCCGTGCCACCCGCCCCGAACAGCTGGTCGAACACCAGCCGCGGATCCCGGATCAGGGGCAGCGGCTCGGTCGGCGATGCCCAGCTAATGGAATCCGTATAGACGCAGGTGTAGCCGTAGTTGCAGCCACCCGACTGGTTGATGTTTTCAATACAAAGCTGCATCGAAGGAATCGGGGTGTCCTGCCCGAACTCGTGCGCGTACAGCTGGTCGAGCGAGGTGCCGGCGAAAACATCTGATCCCTCGGTCTGTTTCGGGTGCGCCTGGGTCAGGAAGACGGCGCTTGAGCGAAAATGATCGCCGCCGATCTCGCTCGACTGCTTGGCCTCCGCGTTCGCCACATCGGTGTTACTGACGATCGTCAGGTAGTCCCGGTATGGGTCGAGGGGCAGGAGCGCGCTCGGCGTGAGGTCGAAATCGCTGCCGGTTTTTTCCGGCGCCCACAGGAACTGCGAGGCGCCCCACTCGTTGCTGCCGGCCGCGCCGTGCACCATCTCGATCGCGACCAGTCGGGTCGGATTCATGATCTTTTCGGCGCGGGTTGCGGCATATCCCGCCGGGATCATCGCGCCGAGAAACGGCATGGCGATGCTTGTTCCCATCCCCTTGAGGAAGGTCCGCCGAGGTAAGTGCTTTCCTGTGTTGTATTTCATAGTCGCTGTCCCGTCGAATGATCCGTGGCGGATCTATTGCGGTGCATTGGTTGCTGTGTCGGCCGTAATGATGACGTCGTCTTCCGGCAGGCGCTTCATGCGGAAGGCGTCACTGTTGACGACGCCATTAATGAAGGAAGACATCCGGTAATCGTTGGCTTCCGCGTCTTTCACAATTTTTCGTATCGTTGGCATGTCGTAGTGCTCGACGCGGCGACCCAGTGCGTAGGCCATCAGGTTGCTGGCGAAGTTTCGAACCAGCGGCACCGGCCGGCCGAGCAGCACGTTGAGAAGCTCATCCGGGTTCGAAATCTTGTCGCCGGTGTAGAACGTGCCACGCGTGTCCAGCGGCATCCCGTTCTCGCGGATTCGCCATTTCCCAGTGACGTCGAAGTTGTCCAGCGCAAGGCCGATAGGATCCATGAACTGGTGACAGGAGCTGCAGGTCGGATTGATCCGATGCATCTCCATCCTCTCCCTCGTCGTCAGCACCCTGCCCGCCTGTACACCTTCGGTTTCTTCAAGATCAGGCACACCCGGCGGTGGCGGTGGCGGCGGCGTGCCGATCAGCACTTCCATCACCCACTTGCCGCGCAGCACCGGCGATGTGCGTCCCGCGTGAGAGGTCAGGGTGAGGACGCTCCCGTGACCCAGCACGCCCTTGCGATTGCCGTCGATGTGCCGGACCTGTCGAAAGTGATCGCCCGCCACGTCCGGAATCCCGTAGTGCGCAGCGAGAGGCTCGTTCACGAACGTGTAGTCCGCCGTAAACAGTTCCAGCGCCGAGCGGTCTTCTTCAACGAGATGATTGAAAAACATTTCCGTTTCAACCTGCATGGCGTCGGCCAGCTGCTGGCTGAAATCGGGATAGAGCAGACGGTCGGGATGCACCTTCTCGAGGTCCTCGAGGCGCAGCCACTGGGCGGCAAACCGCGAACCCAGCGCGCTTGAACGCGGGTCGGCCATCATCCGTGCGACCT
The DNA here is from genome assembly GCA_964522355.1 of uncultured Woeseiaceae bacterium. Lineage (GTDB taxonomy): Bacteria > Pseudomonadota > Gammaproteobacteria > Steroidobacterales > Woeseiaceae > JBFGFX01. The sequence continues at coordinate 9,385 of CAZFVT010000043.1, forward strand.
GCTGATCCCACACCGGTGACTGCGACAGCCGCCCGGCACGCGCGAGGCCTATGAGCTCCTCATCCGGTGCGGTGCCCCAGAGGAAGAAGGACAGGCGAGACGCGAGATCCAGGTCCGCAAGCGGGAATGAATCCCCGGGCTGTGCGGTAGCCGGCGTCGTTTCCATGCGGAAGACAAAATCAGGACTCGCGAGAATAGCCTGCAGCGCCGTCTTGATGCCGGATTCGAATCCGCCGGTCTCGGCGCCCTGGTAATAGAAAGACACGAGATCATCCAGCATCCCGTCGTCGAACTTGCCCCGGTAGGCCTCGCCGGCGAGCCGTGACAGGATCTGTTCCACGCAGGCCATCTCATTATCCTGCGACGTCGGGCGGCAGCTGAATATCTTCTGTCGACTGGGTGTCGCCGAGATGCCGGTCGCGTTGTAGGGGCCGTCGATCGCGAGGTCCTTCAGATGCGGTGGCGCGGTAATGCCATACGCCCTGACGCCGATCTTTCGATCGACGAGCGACCAGTCGTGGGGCGACAGCAGGTCCTGGACCGGCCCTTCCTGCTGTTTGAGAAACGCGGCGGAGACGCGATGCGGCCCGGCGGTGACGACGATCGGAATGGACTTCATGTTGACGCCATTCGGATCAGACACGTGCATCCACTGGTCCATGTCGATCAGGGCCACACGCTCACCATCGATCGATATCTCGATCTGCTCGCCGCGCGTCGTCATGCCATAGTATTCGCCGGTCGTCGTGTGCTCGAATGCCATGCGAAAGACGTACTCACCGTCGGCCGGGAAGTTGTGCACGACGCTGATGCCGCCGCGGGTGCCCATCGGTGCACCTTCGACCCGCTCCCATTGCGATACGTAGCCGGAATTCGTGTAGGTCGGCGAACTCGGGGCAATGTTGGCGTCGCCGATCGCGAGCTGGCTGATCTGGGCAGCCGCGCTCAGGTAGGACGTGAGCAGGGTCGACGACAGAATCTGGACGTCGGCGATGTTGTCGAAGTTGCTGCTCTTCGTGTCGAGCGGCAGGTAGTCGGACGCATCGATGTCCAGCGCCAGCAGGTCCTTGATAGCCGCCTCGTACTCCGCCTGGTTCAGGCGCTGGAAACTGCGATGTCCGGGATTCGGGTCTTCGGCGGCCGCCCGGTCAACCTGGCCTTCCAGGGTCTCGATCAGTGCACGCATCGTGGAGGCATCGGGCCTCGGCATACCCGGCGGCGGCATCATGCCGGCGCGCAGTTTGACGATCATCTTCTCGGTGGTCGGTGCGAGCTCGGCCGCCCGGGCGACGTCGTAGTGCTGGAGAGACAGCCCGGCAAACTGTTCGCGCAGGATGTCGTTGTGACAAACGGCGCAGTTGGTCTGAATGATCCTGGTGTAGTCGTCGGGAGAGGTCGGGGCTTCAACAGCCAACAGGGAGCGGCTCAGCGCAAGGCTGAGCAGGGTCGCAACAACAACTGTGCGTCGTGCCCTCATTCCTGGTTCCCCCCAGAACCAACGGCCGCCCTACGACGGCCGTTTGCCACACGTCACCTGTCGATGAGTACCGGCTTCGAACACCTGCCGGACGAGATCACAGGCGTACCAGAATCCTGCCCGAGCGCTCGTCCGTAGAAGAGATAGTATTTCATAATGCGAGACTAGAGTGAGGCCTCTTTTTACCGTAAGCGTAACTATGCGCCTCACACTTTCGTTGCTGCGCAACTATCTGACCCCAATAGTGTTTTTCGAAGCCGCTTTGACGGCGTGCCGACGCTGTCAGGCGCCTCCGGAGCAGTTGTTTTCCCGCCCGAATTTACCTAGCTTCGTCCTGATCCCTGACTGCCCGACAAACCGGAGTTTTCCATGAAGCTTTTCGCCGCACTCGTCTGCCTCGCGCTACCCCTCACTGCCGGTGCCCAGGACAGCGTCTTTCTGGAGGAACTCACCTGGACGGAGGTTCGCGATCGGCTCGACCAGGGCGCGGTTCGCGTCCTCATTCCAACGGCCGGCACGGAGCAAAACGGGCCTCACATGGTGCTCGGCAAACACCGTTACATCGTCGAGCATGCGTCCAACCTCATCGCCAGGGAGCTGGGGCAAACGCTGGTCGCTCCAACAATCACCTATGTGCCGGAGGGGGACATCGATCCGCCGTCCGGGCACATGCGTTTTGCCGGCACGATCAGCCTGCCAAACGAACATTTTGTGAAGCTGCTGGAATACACCGCGAGGAGCCTCGCGGCACACGGGTTTACAGACATCCTGTTTATCAGCGACAGCGGCAGCAACATGCGCGGCATCGAGGAAGCGACAGCAACGCTGAACGAGGAATGGCAGGGTGAGCCCGCACGGGTACATGACGTTTCAGATTATTACCGGGCAAACGGCTTCAGGGACTGGCTGCAATCCGAGGGCGAAACGCCGGAGACCATTGGTACGCATGCCGGCATAACGGACACGTCGCAGATGCTCTATGTGGCGCCGGAACACATTCGCACCGAAAAGCTGGCGCCCGGCGGCGACTTTGGGCAGACGGGCGTCAGGGGCGATCCCAGGCGCGCATCCAGGGACAGGGGCCAGAAAGGTATCGAACTGAAGGTAGAAGCAGCCGTCAGGCAGGCAAGGAAGCTCCTCGCGAACGACTAACGGCCCGTCGCGCTCGATGCCGCGCCTAAGACCGGGATTTAACCCTATTGAGCATCCGCGGCAAAGCCATGATCAGGCTTCGGGTAATCGCGGGCGACGATTCCGGTTGCTGATGCCTGGAAAGCGCGACACCAGCCTTGATGGTCACAGGTAGGAAACATGATCGGCAGAAAATGGCTCTGTATTCCCGCTGATTCGCCGGATTATGTCATCACCATTTCGCGCCAAGTGAACTCTCCTCGCTCGTAACCACCCGATTCCTTTAGTCAGAACAATCTGCCGACACGCTGAAGCGACCGGCGCTCCTGGACTTCAGACCGTGCGTATTCCCGTCAAGCGGCGACGCAGCCGTGATGCAGTTCCTTCAGATAACCGCGCCTCAAACGTAGTCTGTCGTTTGGCACAAGGAAGCTGCCATCCCGCGGCGCGTCAACGCGCCGCCAAACGGACTTGAAGGAGGTTTGGGCCCATGACAAGTCTTCAGGCAAAGGGAATTGCATGCGTCGCCAGCTTGGCCTTTGTTAGCGGCTGCGCGTCCATCAGCGAGAACGAACCAAGCTACGAGAACCCATACGCCGATGAACCCGGCTATGGAGAGTCGTTCGACGTTCTCAGCGCGATCGGCACGATCAAGCGTGAAGGAAACCTGGTCGTTCTTAGCAGCACCGCGGTGCGGCTTCCTGAACGGCCGCTCAGCAACATCGACTCATACTCACTGAAGTTGCCCACGCAGTGCGGCGGCCATGAGTTCGTGTTACTGGAAACGGGTGACACACAGATCCTCGAGTTCCACTTCGCGGCAGACACCGGCGACGTCGTGCGTGTTCGCGACTACATCAGCAACGGTCGACCGTTCGTCCAGGCCGGCCTCTGGGGCGCGTACGACCACACGGTGGACGGACTACAAAACATGAGCTCCAGGGTGGAGGATCGAGGCGATAGCGTGCTGGCCGGATCCTACTCGCAAGGGTTCGTCAGTAGCCTGCCGCAGGTCGAAAAAGACGCGATCGGCTTCGCCTACGCCCAGGCTCTGAGCGACACGTCCACCTGCAGTGTCGTCAGCAGCACCATCGACTAGCGGCATCTCTCAACGTCCGAAAGCGCGTTCTCGTAGGCTCTGGCGAGAACGCGCTTCTCCTCTTCGGGCAGCGATGTCATCGCGCCGCGCGAGTAAGTGCCCGCCAGTATTCCCGTCCCGCGATCCCTGAACTCCAGCATCATGTCGTCCACGGAATCAGCGGTGTGGTCATAGGCCGACCACAGTCCTGCCTCGACGAAGACTTCCGGTCCGGACACGTAGTCGCGAATCTCGTACTGAGTGCCTTCGGGTCCGGCATACACGTACTCGAGAATCTGCGCGTCCTCGAGGTCGTAGTAGCGAAACCGATGACCTCCGCAGTTCTCCGCGAAGGTGTAGTCGTAGGTGGTTATCGCGACAAGGGGTTTTCGCGGCAGTTCCAGCGCCTGGCTGTGAAGCTCGGAACGAGCTCCAGAAACCTTGACGCGATCGATGACCTGCTGAATCTGTTCGCGCGTCCGGACCGATGGATCAGGCAGCTCCGGTCCTGAGAAGCCGGGAGCGCCAAGCTCGGCGAGAAACCCCGTACACCCGCCGAGGGTTGCGAATGACATCAGCAAAACGCCCGCTGTAGCTGCGCTCTTCAATTCGGTCGCCTCTCCACGAGATCCAACACGAATGACAGCCACCATTCACGTGCAAACGCTCGTGAATGGTGGCCCTTTAACGCTTGAGACGACTCCGCTTTCGCAGGCCCGTATCAGTTGCGACGGATGTGACCAACGTCAGCCCAGTTACCCGCGATGGTCGCTTCCGCCCGGGTGTAGACCGGAATCAGCCTGACGCCGTTTGCCGTGCGAATGACGAGCATCTTGTTCGGCGCCCTGAGCTGCGACATGCCATCGTCCTCGAGCTGATCGGCCGGCAGCTTGAGACAGGGCTCGAGGCAGTCAACCAGCCGGACATCCGGATCCAGACCCGCCCAGTCGATGAAGCCGATCGCCTCAACGGCGGACTGGACACTGGCCGCCGTGGCCTGCTTGTTGGCCGCCGCCGATGCGTCACCGGAGGTGTCGTTGGCTTCAGCCAGGTTCGGGTTGAAGAACGCGCTGCCCTGGGTCGCCAGGATGGTGATCGTCGGCACGCCCGGAATCAGCGGCAGGTTCAGCGTCAGCGGTACCTCGGTCGAACCTACCGTTCCACCCCTCGCAGTAAGCTCAGTGCTCGCTCCCCGGACGTTGACCGACCCGATCGGAGAGGCACTCAGGACACTCGAACCGGAGGTCACGAAGACGTCGCCGCTCTGGGCTGCGTCAACCGGTACCCCGAGTGCATCGCCCGTGACGGCGCCATCGCTTCCGGAATTGAGCAGGCCGATAAGAATGTCACCGTTACCCGTCGACACGTAGCTGATGTCGCCTCCTGACGAATCAGACCGGGCGTCTGCGTCCATGCCGATGCCGTTGACGGCATTGATGGCAATCAATCCACCCTCTGTGAGGATGTTGCCGGCCTGAATCACGGACCCGCCGGAGGCGATATCCACACCGCCGGACGTCGAACTCAGGTTACCAGCCAGGCCAACGGGACCCGCCGCGTCGACATCTA
>CAZFVT010000044.1:0-14601 GCA_964522355.1 uncultured Woeseiaceae bacterium
CGTCACCGAGGTTCATCATTGCACCCGCCTGGATGCGAATGGATTCAACCCGCGCCCTGAGCGCTTCATTCGCTTCGAGATCGACCGGCGACTCATCGCCGCGGAGGTCGAAATCGGCGGCGCGCAACAGCACGACGGGCATACCGTTGTCGACGCAGGTCACCGGAACGCCGTCGATTTTGTCGCGAGGATTTCCTGTTGGCAGCAATGAACCGCAGTTTGATCCGGCAACATCCGCAAAATCGATGTGCACCGGCGCCGCCGTGCCCGGCACGCCGTCGATTTGTGAATCACCCGCGTAGGTCACTTTGCCGTTTGGTGTCTGGAGGGTGACGAACGCGATTCCGCCCGAGTTGAGCATGCGAATTCTGAGGCTCGTCTCACCGTCATCCGCAGCAACCAGTCCCTTCTCAATGGCGAAGGGACCGACGCCCGCGAGAATGTTGCCGCAGTTTTGTCCGTCGCTGACGATTGCCTCGTCAACGTAGACCTGCAGAAACAAATAGTCGATGTCGGCCTGGTCATCGGACGAAGGCGAGACGATCGCGACCTTGCTGGTCAGAGGGTGGGCGCCACCCAGACCATCGATCTGTCGCGCGTCCGGCGAGCCCATGGCCGCGAGCAACAGCGTGTCGCGGGCCGCGTCATCCGTTGGAAGATCGTCGGCGAGGAAGTACAGGCCCTTTGAGGAACCACCGCGCATCACCATGGCGGGAATCGCGCGCAGCATAGTTCAGTCGTCCGTTTCGCTATCGACGTAGCGCAGCCCTTTTTCCGCGAGCCGCTCGCGCATATTGTAGATATCGAGGCCGAGCTCGCCGGCCTCAAAGCGTGCTCGCTTGTCCTCTTCGTTCGCAACGCGAGCGCGCGCCTTTTCCAGGACTGTCGCCGCGCGGGATTTCGCCACAACGACGACACCATCGTCATCGGCTATGACAAGATCGCCGGGAGCAACTGCCTGTCCGGCACATTGAATAGTCGTATTGACGTTCGCCAGCGTCTCCTTGACCGTGCCCTGAGCGCAGACCGACGCTGACCAGACCGGAAACGCCATGTCGGTCAGGGTAGCGATGTCCCTTACGCCGGCATCGATCACAAGGCCTCGCACGCCGCGCGCCTTGAGCGACGTGGCAAGCAGATCACCGAAGTAGCCATCGTGGCACTCGCTCGTCGGCGTGACCACGAGGATGTCGCCCGCCTGGCATTGCTCAACCGCGACGTGAATCATCCAGTTGTCGCCTGGAGCGACCTCGCAGGTGATCGCCGTTCCGGCAATCGCTGCAGGGCGGTAAATCGGCCGCAAACGGCGATGCAGGAGACCTGTTCGGCCCTGAGCTTCATGAACGGTAGCCACGCCGAGGCCGGCAAACTCGTCTGCCATGGACGCGGCTGAACGGTCGACACTGGTGACAACTTTTGCCATCGCCTTATCCCCGCTGGCTTCCGGTGAGTATCGCGTCAACAGCGGCATAGGTCGACACGCCGTAGGGAACGCAGTAGGTGAGGGGAATTTTCCAGTAGAGATCCATCGTCAATTGCCCGCTTAGCAACACGTTGCCCTGATTGATTGCGACGAGAATACTGCCAACGACGGCGGAAACCTTGACGCTGCGCCAGACGACATCCCGCCTGCCTGCGGCGCGAAGCCAGGCACCGGTCGAACCGGCCTGCTGCTCAGTCACCGCCAGATCGGCCCTGGTTGTCAAGAATCAAGTGACCCACGGCCGTGCTGGAAGCCGGGACGTGATAGTGGCGATGTACTTCGGTCACTTCGTCATTCAGCGCACCGCGCATGATCAACCACATCACAAGTTCAATACCTTCGGATCCGGCATCTCGCTGGTACTCAACATGTGGCATCTTCGCCAGCTCCTCGGGCTCGGCGATGATTCCGTCCATGAACCTGTCGTCGAATTCCTTGTTGATCAGACCGGCCCGTTCACCCTGCAGCTGGTGGCTCATGCCGCCGGTACCCCAGATCTGCACGTTGAGGTCCTCATCAAAGGACTCGACCGCCTTCCTGAGCGACTTGCCGAGCTGATAGCAGCGCTTACCCGAAGGTGGCGGGTAAACGATCACGTTGACGGCTAATGGGATGATGCGGCAGGGCCATTTCTCCGGCTGCCCGAACAACAAGGACAGCGGTACCGTGAGACCATGATCGACATCCATTTCGTTGATGGTTGTCAGGTCGAAGTCGTCCTGGATGACGGACTGGCGAATATGCCAGGCGAGATCAGGTGCGCCCATAACGGTGGGTATAGGCCGCGGGCCCCAGCCCTCATCGGCGCTTTCGAAAGACTCGCCGCAGCCGAGAGCGAAGGTTGGGACATTCTCAAGCCCAAACGCAGATGCATGATCGTTATAGACCAGGATGACGACATCGGGCATGTTCTCCGCCATCCATTGCTTCGAGAACTCGTAGCCCGCGAACAGCGGCTTCCAGTACTCGTCATTCGTCCTGCCAAGATCGATGGCTGCGCCAATGGCAGGAACGTGCGAAGTAGTAATGCCGGCCGTAATCCTAGCCATTGTCGTCTTCCTCGAGGTATCGATTGCCTTTTAACGGACGACCGCCGTTCAACATCATTGCCTTGTAGTCGTCCTCGCTCATGCCGGCCATCGAGGCGGAGCCGTACTGCACGCTCTTTTTGTCCGTGAAGAATATCTTGGCGAAGTAGTAGACATTACCGCCGAGCTTCTGCAGCGCCAGATAGTCGCGATCCAGAATCGCCTGCTTCTGCGCCTCGGACATTGGCCATTCGTCCAGGTAGACACGCTCATCCGCCAGGAAGCGCTCACGGTTTTCGGGCTTCATGAGCGACATGCAGAACTGGTTCGCATGGTAGCCGGCACGGGCCATGTCGGAATCGAAAATGATCGTGCCCGGAATATCAGCGTATGGCTTATCAAGCGGCATTGGCAAGGCCCTCCGGCTGCTCTTCGTCGGGGTACTTGCCCAGTGTAAGAAACAGTCCAATCGAAACCAATAGACCAGCGATAGCAGCCAGAAGGACTGTTGCGTAACCACCAAATGCCTGGGCAGCGGCACCGAACAAGGGTGGCGCGATGCCCGCACCTACCGTAAAGAAGGCGATGATCGCTCCAAAAATCGCCGGGTAGTGCGCAGGGCCGAAATACTTGCTGGTCAGGTAGGCAAGAAGATCGAGTTCAGCGCCGGCGGCAAGCCCGACCAGGACTGCGACGAGAATGCCGAGGGCAAAAGACAAATCCGCGGAACCCAGCAGAAACAGCCCAACGGCGGGCAACAGAAAGAAGAATGCCGCAACCCCGGGCGCCCAGAATCGATCAACCAGTGCACCCACCAGAACTCGGCCAACGATGACGGTCAGACCCATGACCGCGGCGATCTGTGCAATGTCGCCACGTTCGAAGCCTCGCTCGCTCATGATCCGTTCGAAGTTGGAGAGCAGACCTGCGATAACCACGACCGTCACGAACATAACGGCGCCGAGAATCCAGAACCGCGCGGTCTTCATCGCCTCACTGCGAGTGATACCCCAGCCGATTGGGCCAGTAGCCTGACTCGAGGTTTTCGCCTCCGACTTAAGCTTCTCCCGGAACAGCGCCAGCACGACCGGTACCGATACAAGCAGCGCTGCAATGCCAATGCCGCGGTAGGCCACGCGCCAGCCGTAACCCGAGATCAGGAACTCCACGAAGGGTGGCAGGAGAAACGCGCCGAGGCCGGTACCAGCCATGGTTATGCCTATGGCCTTGCCACGGTGCTTCATGAACCAGTCGTTCAACACACCCGTCCAGACTATCGGCAGCGAGCCGGCACCCAGTATGGCGAGGACGGCCCAACTCAGGTACCAGAGCGTCAACGAGCCCGTATTAAAGGACAACAGGAAGTAAGCCAGCGAGTGTCCGACAAGGCCAACCAGGCCTACCGTCCGTAATCCGATTCTGCCCGCCAGAGAGCCGACCAGTGGACCGGTGAACAGGCCCAGGCACATGAGGACCGTGTAACTCAGGAAGAACTGCGACGGACTCCAGCCGAATTCGCTGGACACCGGACCGACAAAAAAGCCCTGCGAGTAGTTGGTCAGCGTAAAGATCCCGCACATGGTGCCAACCGTTGCCGCGGCGAGCGGTTTCCAGCCTTCTTTAAATTCACTCATAAAACTGTCCTGCCTGAATTTCTGATCACAGCTGGATGGTGACCCACTTCCATTCGGTCATTGCCTCGATGTCCTCTTCGGTGCCCTCGCGACCGAAGCCACTTTCCTTGGTGCCACCGAAAGGCACATGTGGCTCGTCGTGCAGAGAAGAACCGTTGACGTGAACCATCCCGGACTCAACTTCGTTGACGTAGCGCATCGCCTGGTTGATGTCCTGCGTGTAGATGGCAGCACTGAGGCCGAAGTCGGAATCGTTGGATCGATCAATCGCCTCGTCCAGCGACTTTATTGGGTAAACGGAGACCACGGGGCCGAAGGTCTCTTCAGCGTAAACCGTCATCTCGGGCGTCACACCGGTCAGCACCGTAGGCTGGCAACGGTTGCCGTCCCATTCGCCACCGGTCACGACCGTGGCGCCCTTGTCTTTCGCGTCCTCGATATGCGAGCGAACCCGACTCCGTTGTCGTTCGCTGATGATAGGGCCGATCATCGTGTTGGGGTCGCGCAGGTCTCCCATTGGCAGGCCGCTTGCGGCACCAGCGAATTTATTGACGAAGACGTCGAACAGATCCTCGTGCACGTAGATCCGGCTGGCGCCCATACAAACCTGCCCCTGATACATGAAGATGCTTTGAAGAGCGCCGGGAATAGCGGCTTCGAGATTGGCATCAGGCATGACCACCAGCGGACTCTTGCCGCCCAGCTCCAGGGTCATGCGCTTGTTGTGTTTGCCGCAAAGCTCGCGAATGTGCTGGCCGACCCGGCAGGAGCCGGTGAAGGTCACCATCCTTACGTCGGGATGGGTGGTCAGGGAATCGCCGATTTCGTAGCCATTGCCGGAAACCACGTTGAACACGCCGTCGGGCAGGCCTGCTTCCTTGTAGAGCTTCGCCAGCCGATGAGAGAGGATAGGCGCCTCCTCGGATGGCATCATCACCACCGTGTTACCCAGTGCGATCGGGTTGCAGCTAAGCCGTGTTCCTTTGATCAACGGCACGTTAAAGGGCGTGATGGCCGCAACGACGCCAATCGGCGAGCGTATGCTCATGCTGAACTTGCCGGGCGCATCTGAAGGAATTGTTTTGCCGGTCATCTGCCGCGTCATGCCTGCAGCTGCCCTCAGGAATGAGAGGCCTTTTTCGACTTCGAACCCGGCCTTACGAATTGGCGAGCCGATTTCATCAACCAGGATTCTGATGAACTCGTCGCGATCCCGTTCCAGGAGCTCCGCAGCCTTGCACAGTATTCGCTCGCGCTCTTTGGGCAGCGTATGGCGAAACGAAGCGAACGCCTCCTGGGCCGTTGCGACTGCAGCGTTGATGTCGTCCGTGTTGCCGGCCGCCGCGTCGGCGATCACCTCATCGTTCAGTGGATTGCTGACGGCAAAGTACTGTTCGCTTTTCGGTGCGGTCGGTTGGCCCGCAATCCAGTGGTCAACGGCGTCGTACTGCTTTGCTGCGGATGAAGAACTCATGATCTGCCTCCCCGGAGCGACTACTGGTTCAGCGCGCCGCCGTCGACGTTGATGGACTGACCAGTGATAAAATCGCTGTCTTCCGTGGCAAGGAAGAACACCGTCCCGATTAGATCCTCAGGCAACATTTCCCGTTGGATCGTCCGCATTGCCAACGTAGGTGCCTTGGCTTTGGCAAGCTGCTTGTGCTCTCTCACCCCCTCACTTTCCGTCAGGCCAACGATGATCGAGTTCGCCTGCACGTTATGGGCCGCTACCTCCCGACTGATCGCACGCGTCTGGGCGATAACCGCACCTTTTGAAGAGACGTAGTGCAGGAACATGGGCGCGCCACGCAAGGCCGTCCCGGATGAAATGTTGATGATCTTGCCGCGACCCGCTTTCTGCATGCTCGGCAGCACCGCCTTGCAGGCCTGCATGGGCCCGCGAACGTTGACTCGCATGACCATGTCCCATTCATCGTTGGAAATCTCCGTGAAGGGCTTAAGGGTCAGGCTGGCGAATACCGAAGCATTGTTGATCAGCACTTCGACCGGCCCAAGCTCAGCCTCGGTGCGGGCGACCATGGCCTCCAGAGACTCGTCAGAAGTCACGTCAACTTCCATACCTATGGCGGTTCCGCCAGCCGCGGTGATGGCGTCAACAGCATCACCGGTATTGAGGATGTCTGTCACAACAACCTTGCCACCCTCGGCGGCGATTGCTTCTGCATAGGCTCTACCCAGCCCCTGCGCGGCGCCGGTGATGACCGCCACCTTTCCGTCCATTCGTCCCATGTCCCCCTCCTTACTCATTTCGAACCTATTGAATACCGACGATCCGTTTAATATCTGGCCAGCTTTGCGTGCCGAATGTCCGCAGGTCGTCGGTTAGCTGCTCGGGACACCAGTCGAGAAACGTCGGTTTGAAAGACTCCATAGCCCTGATCCGGTCGAACCAGTCCTCCACCGCCGGTAGCCTGCCGCCCGTCCACATGCCCGACATGCTCAGCATGTCGACACGGTTTACGTAGGGCGTGAGTGCGATGTCGGCGAGTGAAAAGCTGTCACCAGCCAGCCAGGTGTACTCCTCCAGGGCCGCTTCCATCTTGTGCAGATAGTCGTCATACATACGGATCGTTGCCTCGATCCCGGGCGCTTCAAAGCCAAGCCGGACAATCTCCTGCTTGCGCGCCTTCCATGTCGAGGTCACAGATTCATCGGGTGTACTACTCAGGAATGCCTTCAGCTTCTCCTCGCCCATGCGCATGACGATGTGGCGATGACAGCAAACGAAGGTCAGCTCCCCACAGGCCGGATGGAGCTGCTCGTCAACTGCTTTCTCCCAGATGCGCAGCCGCGCTCGGGCCAGTGGATCTTCGGGCACGAGTGACGGCCCGTCGAAGGCGTCGTTGACGTACGCACAGATCACCGTGGATTCGTTGATGATGTTTTCATCGTGAACCAGCGACGGAACCACAGCCTTCGGATTGATCTTCAGATAGGCCGGCGCGAATTGCTCGCCATTCAGAATATCGATGTAGTGCATGGCGTCGGGCTCGACGCCCTTTTCCGCCAGCGCAAACCGGACTTTGGCCGCGCAGACCGATGAGCCGTGGTGATAGAGCTCCAGCATGGGATCGCCTAGGACGCCTGTTGCGTCAACGGCTGCATCTCAGACGGCCACCAGTCGACGACCGCTTTCGCATAGCTGGGCCGCGCCTCAATGCGCTTAGCCCAGGCGTTGACGTTCGGCATTCCCTCAAAGGAGTACCCTGCCAGCACGAACAGCGTGAAATGCAGGGGAATCCAGGCTATGTCGGCGAGCGAAAATTCGCTGCCTGCCAGCCAGTCGCTTCCGGCCAACGCTTCTTCGAGGTCAGCGAAGGAAGCATCAAGGGTGGCCTTGGCGGCGTCCAGCTCTTCCTGGGTGAAGCTGTCGCTGGTGCTCTTGCGATGAAACTCCAGTAACGATTCGTTGGTCTGCAACTGTTCGTAACGGGCTTTTTCCTCGGGTGCCTGAGACATATGTCCGCGCACACGCTTCTCGTAGATGTGCGTCTTCACCGCTTTCATATGCATACTGGTGGCGCGATTGATCCACGATCGCATGTTTTCCGCGGCTTTCCCGTCTACAGGCGTCAGCGCCGGCTCCGGAAACACCTTGTCGAGGTACTCGATGATGTCGCCTGACTCGATGATGACCCGACCGTCGTGAACCAGGGTCGGCACCAACCCATTGGGGTTGATGCCGAAATAGGCCTCGTTGATGTGCTCTTTTTTCAGCAGGTTGAAATGATGACTCTCCCAATTGAGACCCTTCTCTTCCAGCACCAACCGCACACGCATTGAGCAGTTCGAAACCCCGCTGTGATACAGGTGCAAACCTTCCAGCTTCTTTACCGCCAGGTTTCTTGGTTCGATCTCCGGCATGGCTGTTCCCCCTTTCCCGCGATTGGCAGTTTTCTAGAAGCGGAACTGTGCGCGAAGTACGACCTCACGCGGCGGGATCATCGCAGCCAGGAAGTTGGGGCCGGACGGTACGCTCCATGCACGTGCCGACTCCTCACCGAGGTTCTTGCCGATCAGCGAGACGGTGATGTTCTCGTCAGGCGAAGTCAGGCGAACCATCGCGTCGTAGGTGCTGAAGGACTCCTGGAACACCGCCGGAAAGTAGGAGATGTCCGTGTAGTGATCGCCGGTGTGAAGGAAGGTGCCACGAAGGCCCAGTCCCCAATCACCGATAACCGGTCCGGACTCGTAATCGAAGTAGAGGGAGGCCTTGTTGTCTGGGGCGTATTGCAACGGAAGACCACTGAGATCACAGACGCCATCACCGTTCAGAAACTCGGGCGGACAGCCGCCGGCGCCCACAAACTCATCATAGGTCGCGTCGGTGTAGGCGTAGTTGCCGCCGAAAGTCAGGTTGTCGGTCAACAGCCAGGTCCACTCGACTTCTGCACCGTCAACACTCGAATCAGCGGCGTTGCCGACGACGAAGTCAGCGACGGTGCCTTCGACCTGGGTAGAGAGCTGCAGACCCTGTACGTCCATTGTGAAGATCGCAAAATTGAGCGCGAGCGCCCCATCCAGCATGGTCGACTTCATGCCGACCTCAAACGAATCGACGATCTCGGGATCGAATTCGATGTCCGTGTCCTGGGCATCGACCCGGTCGCTGAAACCACCAGTCTTGTGACCGCGGGCCGCGGTGAGAAACAACATGACATCGTCAGTTGCATCGAACTGGAAGGTGAAAGACGGCGTGAACTCACTTTCCGAGCGGCTCTCCATACGCAAGGCGATGTCCTGGAACAGGAAGTCTTCCGTCTGGTACTCGCTAAAGAAGCGTTCGAACTGGAAGTCCTTGTCTTCGGTCGACCAGCGGCCGCCGACGATGGCCGTCAGGCGATCGGTGAACGAGTAACGCAGCTGTCCAAACACCGCGAACGTGTTCGTGTCCTGCTCCCAGGGCTCGTCTTCTGTTTCAAACGGTCCGCCGGGCAGATTCAGGTGCGACGTCTGCTCGCGCTGCAGGTTGCTGTCCTCGTAATACATGCCGAGGATGTAGTCGAACTGGTCGCTCGGCGTCGAAGTAAAACGAAACTCCTGCGAAAAGCCCTCGTATTCCTCCATGCGAATCGCCCGGAAAAAGTTCGCCGCGCCCTGGTCGGCGCCGTGGAACTGGTGATCGTATTCATAAGTCTGGAACGCGGAGATCGACTTGAAGGTGCCGGCGCCAAGCTCGTGTTCGATGTCCACCAGGACGGTTTGATATTCCTGGTCACGCGATGGGCACCAGGCGCCGAGCGGCGTGCCCTGCTGTGGACCCGGCGCGCCGAAAGCCTCGCCGCAGTTGAGATGGATTTTCCAGTCGAGCGCATCATCAACAGTCGCCGCGAGTTCCGCCGGAACGCCTGAGTTCTCGGCGAGGCCGCGCCAGCCTTCGGGTCCGCCTGCGAATTCCGCCGTCTCCGCCGTATCGGGTCCGAACACGTCGTACTCCATGTGCTCGATCTTGAAGTTCGCCGTCGTGTTATCGCCAATGTCCCAGCGAAGCTTCAGTCGAAATGCCGTGTCTTCGCGTTGCGCGCCATCCGGTCCCAGACCGGTGAAGGTGTTCTCGTAAAAACTCTCCTGGTCCCGGTAGAGCGCCGCGAAACGGGCGCTGACGTTTTCGCCGAGCGGACCGCTGACGTAGCCGGACAGCTCGGTCTGACCACCGGTGGTGCTGTAGGAGCTGGTCATCACGTCGACGCCGTACTCGAGTTCGTCCGTCGGGTTGGCTGTACGAAGGATCAAAGCACCTGCGGCGGTGTTCTTGCCGAACAGCGTGCCCTGGGGTCCGCGCAGGACTTCCACGCCCTGGATGTCAAGGAACGGGTGGAAGTTGATCGCCGCGCGGCTGATGTAGACGTCGTCGACAAAGCGGCCCGCCGACTGTTCGATGGAGTGAGCAGTGCCGCCGCCCAGGCCACGAATGTAGAGGTTGGGCAGGATCGAGCCGCTGTTGATCTCGAAGTTGGGCACCAGGACGGAAATGTCTTCCATATCCATCAGGTTCATCTTCTGGATGTCATCCTGCGACACCGCGGCTACCGAGACGGGCACATCCTGAATGCTCTCGGCGCGCCGGGTGGCGGTGGTAATGACTTCGTCCAGCACGCCTTCTGACTCGGATTGGCCAAACGCCGGTGCGCCGGCTGAACAAATGGCACCTGCTACCAGCACGTGCGCGACAGTTCGATTTCTCACAAGTTTTCCCCCCAGGTTGTTCGGTCTATCGAAACGCGATTTCCTTCTTTGCCGGTTGCATCGGCGTCAGCGGCACGTTCGAGCATGTCGGACGCACTATAATTGGGAGCGATATATGTGATAATCCAGCAAAACAAGATATGACTGTTCGCATTTTGCGAACGATGGATCGAAATGAACGAACTCCAATGTATTCGCGCCTTTATTCGCGTTGTCGAGGCCGGGAGCTTCGCCGAGGCCGCCCGGCAGATCGGCACCGCAAAGTCAGTCATCACGAAGCGGGTTAATCAGCTCGAAGATCATATGCAGCTGGAACTCCTGCAGCGCTCCACGCGCAAGCTCTCGCTGACTGACACCGGTGCAGACTTTTACCAGCGTTGTGCTCGTATTGTCTCGGAACTCGATGAAGCAAAGTCTGCGGTGCGATCCATTGAGTGGTCGCTGTCCGGCGTCCTCAGAGTGAGCTGTATCTCATCTTTCACCGCCACGTACCTCGCCAACGATCTATGCGAGTTCCAGCGCGAGCACCCTGAACTGCAGATTGAGCTTCAGCAGCACGATCGCAGCTGCGATCCGGTGCAGGAAGGCTATGACATCAGCCTCCAGCCGGAACGATCGCACAGCGGCATCATTGAATCCGTGGAGGTGTTTCCCGTACGTCGGCTTGTTGTCGCTACACCCGCCTACCTGGAGCGTTATGGCACACCGACCAGCCCCGAAGACCTGAGCAGGCATCGTTTTGCGCATAACAATCACGTTCAGCCGGACTCGGCGATTCCGTTTCTTGAAGGCAACGGCGTGCGCCCCGTGAGCTTTGAACCTGCGGTGCTGACGAATACCATCTGGATGCTCGAATCGGCAATTCTGAACGACGAGTGCATGGCGTTGATGCCGATTTTTTTCGTCGAGAAGCGGCTGCTGGCGGGTGAGCTCGTACCCGTCCTGCCACAGCATCGAATCCAGAGTATCTCGCTCGATGCCTCTTATCGGCGGACACCCTTCATCCCGATGAAAATCCGCATCCTGCTCAACTTCCTCAGGCAGCGGTATGGCGAGTTTCCACCCTGGGAACGACGCCTGCTCAAGTCCATGCCGGAACTACGGACGAATCTTGGCCCACGAAAACCACTGGACAGCGTGGCGTCTGGCTAAACGGATTGAACGCCAAACGCGAACGTTCGGTTTGCAGTTCTCCCGCTAATGCCTGGTCAGGCGAAGCCGTATGATCGATGCTCATTTCATCGGTGATGTTCAGGAACAGTCTCATGCAGGCCATTGCAACCGTCCAAACCGAGTTCGGCGATGCTTACCTTAAGCGGCTTTGCCGCCATTTCGCGCATAAGATCCCGGCTACAATCGAAGGGCGGGCAGGCCGCCTGGAGTTTCCGTTCGGCGTTTGCTACATCGACGTCACTGATGGGGAAATGAAGTTCCATATCGAGCTTGACGATCCCGGGCACCTGGACAGGGCGAAGCGAGTGCTGGAAGACCACCTGACTCGAATGGCCAATCGCGACGAACCTGAATTCCTCTGGAAGGACCCGGAAGTGCAGTAAATCTTGCCCCGGGTGGCGGTTCGGCGTGCGTAACGCGGCTTCGACCGGGCCTTCTCACTGCTGATAGCGCTTGTCGCAATAGCGACAGGATCTATGACCGCGTTGACGTCACCGCCCATGATGACTGCCGGCTAGTGCCTGAGCACGATGATGGGTCGTTCTTGCGTGATCAACTACCGGCGCGATCCGGCAGCAGGCCGGCAAGCCGGTTTCCAAGGACCAGAGCCGCAACCAGTATTAAAGGCTCTGTGCTTCCTCCCGCCAGGCCGGCAATTGCAGGACCCGGGCAGTAGCCCGCCAGACCCCAACCGAAGCCAAATAGCAGCGCGCCGGTAACCAGTCGCAAGTCGACTCGCCTGGCCGTTGGCAGCTGGTGTCGCGTTTCAAAAAGCGGCGCTTTGTTGGTTGCCCATCGGTGGCCGAAAAAGAATACGCCAGTCGCGGCCGCCATCACCAGCAGCAGGCTCGGATCCCAGTCTCCAGCGACGTTAAGAAAGGCAAGCACCTTCTCGGGGTTGGTCATCTGCGCCACGGCCAGGCCCACGCCGAACACAACCCCGGTGGCAAGCCCTGCCAGTGCCCGTTGCAGCATCATGGGCTGTCACCGAAGAGGAGCCATACGCCACTCGCCGTCGCCATACCCACCGCGACAAAGGTTACGGTTGCGACGATGGACCGCGGCGACAGCCTCGCGATGCCGCAGACCCCATGACCGCTGGTGCAGCCGCTTCCGAGCCTTGTGCCAAACCCGACCAGTACGCCAGCGATAACCAGGCGGGATACCGGGAATCCCTCCCGAGTCAGCAACGGTTCCCCGCTGACGACCTGGTACGCAAAGGCACCAGCAATAAGCCCGACGACAAACAAGACGCGCCAGAGCCGATCGCCCGGGCTTAACGCCAGAGCGCCGGTCAGTATTCCGCTGATACCCGCAATGCGCCCGTTCAACCGGAGCAGGAAAGTGGACGCCAATCCGATCAGGGCGCCGCCGGCCAGCGCCGAATAGGGTGTGAACTCGATCATTCCTGGCTCTGCATTCGGATTCTCAAAGTTTATTCGGATTCAGCCAACTCCAGGGCCCAGCGCCCTGTTATTCCTTCGAACACCGTCGGTGTGCGGCAGCGCAGCGACGTCGCGGTATGATGGCACTTCGGTCCCGAACTTGCCGTTAGCGTACTAGATTTTTTGAGATGACAGACGGACAGAGCATTCCCTGGAAACGTATTTCCGTTGAAGCTGCAGCCATTGTCGCCAGCATCCTGCTGGCCTTTGCCATCGACGCTTGGTGGGACGAACGACAAGAACGCCGCGAGGAATCAGAAATTCTTGCGGGGTTGCTGGAGGAGTTCCGCCTGAACAAGACTCTGCTCGAGGACAGACTTGCGGGGCATGAAGACTCGCAGCGCTTGTACAGGTCACTGCTGGTCGCCGCTTACAGCGACAGCTGGCAGGACCACGACGTTGATATCGAGCTTACACTTAACTGGATGCTCGCACCTTCGACCACAGATCTCGGCGGAGGCGTCCTGGCCGGGTTGATAAATAGCGGTCGCATCGAGCTTCTGTCCAGCCGGGCGTTGAGAGAACGGCTCACCGACTGGGAAGGCGTTTTCGGCGAGGTGCGCGACGACGAGGTGTTCATCGCTGAGACAATCTCCGACCGGGTCATCCCCTATCTACTTAGCCGCCAGGTACCGCTGGGCGGCGTGTTCAAAGCCGAAGGCGTTGACTGGCCGGCTAGCGCGAGAACCTTGTCGAACGACGCCGACGCCCTGTCACGCCTGATGACGGATCCGGAGTTCCTGACCCTGGTGGAACTCAGATACGGCTATGCCGACCACGCGACGGGGGAGTTCGAACAGGCCATTCGGGCCGCCGATGACATTCTGGCGGAGATTAATCGATCGATCTCGGACTAGCGTGCCTGCACGAACAGATGGATCGGGAAACGGGGTAAGACACACATGAACTATCGACAGCGCTCGCTGCGCGTTTTCTTCACCGTCGCCTGTTTACTTCCGGTGGCATCCTTTGGCCAGGAGCCAGTTCGTGCCAGGGACTTGGGCGTCCCTTTTCCCGGCACGCCGGGGCCACTAAACGCCATCACTGATGTGGCCGGGGTGATGGTTGGCCATACGACGATTATCGAGGGCGAGGGTGACCTTAACGTGGGCGTCGGCCCGGTTCGTACAGGTGTCACCGCCGTGCACCCGCGCGGCAAGACCTATGACCCGGTGTTTGCCGGCTGGTATGCGTTGAACGGCAACGGCGAGATGACCGGCACAACCTGGGTGGAAGAATCCGGATTCCTGGAAGGACCTGTTGTAATCACGAATACTCACAGCGTCGGCATCGCGCACGATGCGACGATTGCCTGGCAGTATGACAACGATCTTTTTGATCCTCTGCCGGGCGAGCCTGATGTGTTCTGGTCGCTGCCGGTCGTCGCCGAAACCTACGACGGCGATTTGAACGACATCAACGGTTTTCATGTGACCAAGGAACACGTGACGGCAGCGCTGGAATCCGCAACTTCGGGTCCGGTTGCCGAAGGCAACGTCGGCGGCGGCACCGGCATGATTTGCCATGCCTTCAAAGGCGGGATCGGCACCTCGTCGCGGCTAGTCACCGTCTACGACAAGGAGTACACGCTCGGCGTACTGGTGCAGGCGAACTACGGCTCGCGCAGTTCC
>CAZFVT010000045.1:0-14591 GCA_964522355.1 uncultured Woeseiaceae bacterium
GCCTGGCTCATGTACACAAGCCAGTTGGCATCGTTCAGGCACTGCCAGAACAACTTGCCACGCGCATAAGAACGCTCCTTGGGGTGTAGCGGCAGATCCCCGTAAATTGCCTCATACTGGAACAGCATGTCGCGAATGTATCGAGCGTAGGCTTCGTCGTTGAGGATCTGATAGAGCGCGCCGGCTTTCTGCGCGATAAAGAAATTACGCTTGTGACGCTCGTGGGTATAGCCGCCGGAGTAGTCCCTGGGAACGGGCGTGTCGATACCCTGCCGGATCTCGGCGTCAACCTCGGCTTTGACGGCAGCGACGGACGAATCGAATAAGGGGACGGTACCGAGTTCCGTGCGAATGCGTTCAACGCCGGCTTGCGTCATCACGAGATTGGGATGACCTTGAGCCCAGGCCAGAGCGGGCACAAACAGGCAAAGAATCGCCAGGCAGGGCTTGTTTACTCGGAACATCTCGGCTCGTCGATGGAGATTTGAACAGACCCTATTATAAAGAAGCCCCGGCATGAGCCGGGGCTTGGTGTTGCTCTTAGCCGCCACCATTGATGGCATCACTATTGGGGGGACCCATAGGACACTCTAGAAACGATAGCTGGCTCCGAGCGTAACGCGGCGATCTGTCAGACCCTGGTAACACAGCAGCGCATTGTTGTTCACGCAGAACTGCGTAACGTCAGACTCCGTCAGGTTGATACCTTCAACACCGACCGTCAGGTGATCGTTAAAGATGTAATTGACGCTGGCGTTCAGCTGGCCCCTGTCATCCTGAACGACCGGAAAACCCCAGGGGAAGCTGGACGTGCTGCCGAAGTCCGTCGATCGGTAGGCTTCGCGCCAGGTATAGCGCGCTCTTGCCGAAAGACCGTGCTTCTCGTAGTACAACGTCAGGTTGTAAGACGTCTCTGACAAATCGATCAGGTCCGCCTGCAGGTCAACGTCGGTGTTTCCATTCGCAGCAAACACCGTTGATGCGCGGCTGGTTGCCGTCCAGTACTCGTCCGGGCCGTCAAACTCCTGGCTGGTGAAGTTGGCGATGAAGCCGAAGCCTGAGGCCCAGCCGAGCCGGTCTTCGAGTCCGGCAAGGTCGTACTGGAACACGACTTCGACACCGGTCTGCGTGGAGTCGCCGGAACCGTTGATCGTTGACGCCAGCGGTACGCAGACACCCACTCCCGGAGGTCCGAAGACGTTGATATCGGCAATCGGGTTAAAGATGCCGCCGCCTTCGCAAGGCGGAGTGATGTCACGGAAGCCGGTGACGGGATCCTCAACCGGGTCTTCCTGGGTGCGAACGAACAGCCCGGTCCGCTCCTTGTGGAAGAAACCGATGCTGAGCACGCTGTTTTCAGCGAAGTACCATTCCGCACCGATGTCGAACGAGGTGACCTCTTCCGGCTGAAGGCCCGGGTTGCCAATCACGACCGGCGGGTTCGGGCTGGTGCTGAAAGTAAACGACGTCGACAGGGTATCGAAGTTCGGACGTCGAATATCCTCCGTGTAGCCGAAGCGCAGCAGCACGCTGTCGCTGACGTCGGCAACCAGGTTAAACCTCGGCAGGAAGTAGTCGTAGCTGCCTTCGGTCCTGGTCTGAGTCGGCTCGCCGTCGATAACCGTGTTACCAATCGACTCAACGGTCGTGTCGAGGTAGCGCAGCCCGAAGTTGCCGCGGAAGATGCCCGTCTCGAATCCCAGCTGCGCGTAAAGCGCATGGGTCTCTTCCGAGATATTGAAGAAGGCGCTCAGGCTTGACGTCGGCTCACTGATCGGACCGCGGGTCGATCCGGTGATCGCGTTGTTCGCCTCGATCGCCGCATTCAGTGCTGCAATCACCTGGTCCGGGTTGGACGCCGCAAGATCCTGATTGATGAGCAGGAAGTCGCGAACGAAGAGCTCGCGTCCATCGGCCGCGTTGAAGTTTCGCGGTCCGGGCACCAGGATATCGGCGAAGAGATCGCCGGTCGGGCTGTCCGCAATCTCCCTCAAGCCAACATTCGAACGGCGCTGATCGCGAAGACTGGAGGTATCGTTATAGCGATAGCCGAAGTCGAAGGATGTGAAGGCAGCCCACTCGACGTCCAGCTCAAAGTCGGCGCGCAGAGCGACTTCGTCGTTCTCGGCAATGTCGCGGGATTGGTTAACGTCGCGCAACACGATGTTTGCCGGGTCAAGCAGCTCTTCCGTCGTAGGCCCGGCTACGGCGTTTTGCGCAACGCCCCAGGTCAGCGAACCGCCCGTAAGGTCGTAGATGAACGGCGTGCCGTTCTCGTTCGCGTCGTAAAGGTCTTCGTTACCGTTGATCTCATTCTGGAAGTGATTGTCCAGCAGCGCGTCGTAGTCGAGCGGTGAGTTCGGGTTGATGAAGTTCAGCGTTGTATTGAAGAACGGCGTCGTGGTGTCGTTCGACGACGAGGCGATCTCGAACCGCGACCAAAGGCCATCGTTGATCTGCCACTCCATGCCCAGGCTCAGTATCTGGCTGTCGCTTTCGCGCGAGTTGGTGTCGCCGGAGTAGCGCAGGTTACCGTCGCTGCCGTCGCCATCCAGAGGAATCACGCCGGTCAGCGCGGCCTCGATGCTGCCGAGGTTCTGAACGCCGTTCGAGCCATTGAGCGATCCGAAGTTCACCGTCTGGAAAGAGTCAGGCACGGCATCGTTCCGGAGTCCGGAGATACCGGAAGCCTGGATGCGCGAGCTCCGCTGTTCGCGCACCTGGTCGGTGACGATGGCATCAAAGTAGAAACGCATTTCGTCGCTGGGTGCGTATTCCAGCGTGCCGGCGAAGTTGATCGTCTCGTATTCGAAGTTGTCGTAGTCCTGGATCAGGAACTGGATGGGTAGGAAATCGAAAGGCTGCGCCGCAGGGACGCCGCTGTCTGAGCCTACAAAGTTGTCTCGGTCGGTACGCGGGCGGAAGGCCGTGACGTCAAGCTCAGAGTAGGTGCCCGCCAGAACTACGCCCCATTCACCGCCGTCGGTTTCCCAGTTGTTGCCCCAGGCACCTGCGATGCGCGGATAGATGCTGTCCGTCGACAGGCTGCTGTCTTCGACCTGTAGCCGGACGAAACCGAGCGTGTCATCAAGATCCAGCGGCCGAATCGTTTTCAGGTTGATCGTACCGCCGACGGATCCCTCGATCGTCTTGGCCTCGGGCGCCTTGGTCACCTCGATGCCGGCGATGATGCCCGCGGAGATGTCTTCAAAGTTGATGCCGGTGCGGCCGGAGCCTGAGCTAACCGTCGATACGCCGTTGATTTCGGTCCGGTTCGCGTTGGTGCCGCGAATCTGTACACCGGTACCGACACCCGCCGTACGCGTGATCTGGACGCCGGGCACATTCTCGAGGACCTCGGCAAGGTTTTGATCGGGCAGCTTGCCGATGTCCTCGGCAACGATGACCTCGATCAGGTTATCTGAACTCCGTTTTTGCTCGACGGAGCTCGCAAGCGAGCCGCGAATACCGGTAACGACGACCTCATCCAGGACGGCTGCGTCCTGTGCGAAGGCTGTCGGTACGGTGGTTAGAAGCGCTGCGCTGACGGCCGAGGACACGGCCGTACGGTTAGTTTTCATGCCTGAAATCCCCCCTGGATTTTTGGTGACGACGGACCGTCAGGCCCGAGCGGACCAGATGCTTGCATACGGTCAAACCATTTGTCCATAGCAATTTGGCTTTATTGGTAGGACCAATATTGATGCATCACGCCCCGCCTTCTTTTCGGAAACTGAACCGATCGTATTGGTTCGTTTGGCCCACGCCAGATCCCTGGATTTCGCGCAGATGGCCGGCGAATCCGTCATCCTGATAAAGGGTCAGCGACTGGCTGCCGAGACTAGCGCTTGATTTTCCGGGGATTCCTGCAGAGAATTGGTTGGACAATCGGGCCGGCAACACTTCATACCAATTAGCCCCGGGGATGCACGATGACGGATAAGCGGCTTTACCATTCGATCGCAGACAAGATCACGCAGCGCATCAACGACGGTTCCTACCCGCCCGGCAGCCGCCTGCCCGGCGAACGCGAGCTGGCCACCGAGTTTGGCGTCAGCCGGGTCACGATCCGCGAGGCAGAGATTGCGCTGCAGGCGCTCGGCCAAATCCGCATCAAAACCGGTTCGGGGGTCTATGTCCTGGATCCTTCAGACCGGGAAACCCAGGAATTGCCCAACGTCAGCGCCTTTGAGCTCACCGAAGCCCGCTCGCTGTTTGAGTCCGAGGCAGCCGCACTTGCAGCCCGCGAGATCTCCGACGAGACCCTCGCGCATCTCGATGACCTGATAGAAGCCATGTCGAGCGACGATCCCCAGGACGAGGAGGCCTCGCAGGCGGCCGATCGCGAGTTCCACCTTGCCATCGCTGCGGCGTCAGGGAACGCCGCCGTCCAGTACATCGTGGAAACGCTATGGCAGATGCGCACCGAACTGCCCGCCGTGCGGGAAGTACATGACGCCGTATGCGCGGATGAGGATTCCTCACAACGCGGGGCTGAGCACGCCGATATCCTGACCGCGCTGCGGACGCGTAACCCGCCTGCCGCGAGGTCCGCGATGCAGAATCACTTCAGCCGCCTGCTGAATACGATGATTGATATCACCGAGGAGCAGGCGCTGGAGGAGCTCCGCAAGCAGGCGTCCGAGAGCCGACGTCGCTATCTCAACAACGGCGCCCAGGACAAGACGGCGTAACCCCACCGCTCGACCATCCGTTCGTCACGAACCCTAATTGGTCAGACCAATTGCCATTTTGGTATAGCTTATTGGTTGACTAATCTACTAGCCCAATTTACGCTAGCTCCCGACTGTCGCCCTTCGGACGTCCAGAGGCTCCCAAAATTCAGGTCGGAGCCTCGGGAAGCCCGATTCAAAGCACTTGTAAGGCGCCAGGCAGCGGTTGAGCAGGTCTGACCACTACGGCCGGGCAAGCACGGGGCAATCGCCAGCAATAAGAAGAACCATGGGGAATCCTGGTCTTGGGGGGACAATGACGAATCGCAGCCCAGCATTCATGTTTGGTGACAGGACGCCGAGGGAATCCGTCGGCGACGGCGTCACACGGCAGTTGTTCGGATTCGACGATGCCATTTTGATGGCTCGCGTAGAGTTCGAGGCCGAGGCAATAGGTGCCGTACACTCCCACGTTCACTCCCAGGTCAGCTACGTCGAGAGCGGCGAGTTCGACGTGCTTATCGATGGCGTCGAGCAGCGCCTCGGGCCTGGCGACAGCTTCTACATTCAGCCGAACCTCGACCATGGCGCAGTCTGTCGCAAGCCTGGCGTCCTGATCGACGTCTTCAGCCCCGTTCGCGAAGACTTCCTGACCGAAGAGGACGAACAATGAAGAAGCTCGGGCTACGCTGGTTCATTGTCGGCCTTGTCGCGCTGGCGACGATCATCAACTACATCGATCGCGGCGCACTTGCAGTGCTATGGCCGGAGATCTCGGCAGACCTCGGCCTGACCAAGACGGAATACGCGATTATTATCAACGTGTTCACGTTTGCCTACGCGTTCGGGCAATCCCTGTTCGGCAAGATATTCGACTGGATAGGCACGCGCATCGGCTTCGTTCTCGCCATCGGCGTGTGGTCTGTGGCCACCATCCTTCACGCCTTTGCAACGTCAATGCTGACGTTCTCGCTGTTTCGCGGCTTGCTTGGCGTCTCGGAGGCCGGCAACTGGCCGGGGGCGACGAAGGCCAACGCCGAGTGGTTCCCCATTAAGGAACGGGCATTCGCCCAAGGGATCTTTAATTCGGGTGCCGCCATCGGGGGCATCTTCTCTGGCCCGATCGTAGGTGTCTTCTTCGCCCTCTTCGGCAGCTGGCAGGCAACGTTTATTGTGATCGGCGTGCTTGGATTACTGTGGCTCGTGCCGTGGTTGATCGTGTACAAGAGCGGGCCCGACAGCCACCCCTGGCTGGGTGAAGAAGAAAGAAACTACATTCTCAGCGGCCAGCGTAACGTCGAGACCGAGGTCGTCGCGGAGTACGCGCCCTCTTCCGCAGAGATCCTGTCCCGGAAGGAAAGCTGGGGTGTCATCCTGGCGTCATTCTTTCTCGATCCGATCTGGTGGCTGTTCGTTGGGTGGCTGCCCCTGTATCTGAACGAGACCTATGGGTTCGGCGTCACGGAAATCGCCAAGTACGCGGCGGTACCGTATATCGGCGCGATGTTCGGCGCCTGGTTCGGTGGACTACTAGCCCAGAACCGAATCAAGGCCGGGTGGACCGTCAACAAGACCCGCAAATTCGTTATCGGACTCGGCGGTTTGATCATGCTCGTAAGCCTGTTGATGACCATCAAGGCGGCATCGCCATTGATAGCCGTACTGCTGATGGCCGCAATCCTGTTCGGCTTCCAGACCGCCGTCGGCAACATTCAAACGCTGCCGAGCGATTTCTACAGCGGCAAGTCTGTCGGCTCACTGGCTGGCTTCGCAGGCACAGCGGCAAAGCTGGCTGTCGTCATGCTGAACTTCCTGATCCCCATCATCACAGTAAACAGCTATGCGCCAGCGTTCGCGGTAGGTGCCGGGCTCGCCATCATGACGGTCCTTTCGGTCTGGATACTGTGTGGAAACATTCAACCTCTTAGCCCGCGCTCGGCACAGCCGACCAAACACAATTAGTACAGGGATACGCAATGAATACTCTTGAAGGAAAAGTCGCAATCGTCACCGGTGGAGCACGGGATATCGGCCGAGCCATTTCGGAAGAGCTGGCCGCCTGTGGTGCCAAGGTTGTCGTCAACTATTTCAACAGCCAGGAAGACGGCGATGCGACTGTAGCGGCGATTGAGGCAGCGGGCGGCACGGCAATAGCGGTCCGCGGCGACATGACGAAAGACGAAGACGTCGAGAATCTCGTTGCGAAGACGGTAGAAGCCTACGGCGCATCGATCGATGTGCTCGTGAATGTGGTTGGCGGGCTGGTAGCACGTAAGCCGCTGGCAGAAATGGACGGCGAGTTCTTTGACAAACTGATGCGGCTTAACGTCACCAGCACCTTCCTCACCTGCAAAGAGGTCGCACCGCACATGTCGAGCGGCAGCTCGATCGTTAACCTGGCTTCCCAGGCAGGTCGTGACGGCGGCGGCCCTGGTGCTGCGGCCTATGCCACCTCGAAAGGCGCGGTCATGACCTTCACACGCGCCATGGCGAAAGAGCTTGGCCCGTCCAACATCCGCGTAAACTGCGTCTGCCCCGGCATGATCAGCACGACATTCCACGACACCTTTACGAAGGATGAAGTGCGCGCCAACGTTGCAGGCGCCACGCCGCTGCGTCGGGAGGGCAAGGCCTCGGAGGTCGCTGATCTCGTTGCCTACCTGGCCTCAGACAAAGCCAGCTTCATGACCGGCACCAGCGTCGACATCAACGGCGGCCTGCTGTTCTCGTAACGTCGCGGCACGCACTGCAAAGGACAATCCAGTGAGCACTGAATACCTGACTCTTGGCGAGATCATGCTGCGCCTCAAGACACCGGGCCACGAGCGTTTTTTCCAGTCGCCGGCATTCGAAGCAACGTTCGGCGGCGGCGAAGCCAACGTGGCGGTCGCGCTCTCGAACTACGGCTTCAATGCCGGTTTTGTCAGCGCACTGCCCGACAATGACATCGGCGAATCCGCGATTCGTGAGCTGCGAAGCTTTGGGGTCGACACATCTCACATTCGTCGCGCAGGCAATCGAGTAGGCATCTACTACCTGGAAACCGGCGCCAACCAGCGCCCGTCGAAGGTCGTCTACGATCGCGCAGGCTCGTCAATTTGCGAAGCGAAGCCGGGTGACTTTGACTGGGACAGCATTTTCGACGGCGCCAGGTGGCTGCATATCACCGGCATTACGCCTGCGTTGAGCGAATCAGCCGCGGATCTCAGCATGGAGGCCGTGGCCGCTGCGAAAAAGGCCGGCGTAACGGTCTCCTGCGATTTCAATTTCCGCGGCAAGCTGTGGAAGTGGGGCAAGACCGCCCCCGAAGTGATGCGAGAGCTCGTCAAGTACGTTGACGTTGGCATTGCGAACGAGGAAGACTGCCAGAAGTCCCTGGGAATCTCCGTGGACGTGGATGTTGAAAGTGGCGAGCTCGATACGGCGAAGTACGAAGCGTTAGGAGCAAAGGTGCTCGAGGAATATCCCGACATGTCGGTGATTGCCATTACGCTTCGTGAGTCGTTTAGCGCGGACAGAAACGGCTGGTCCGCCTGCCTGCGAGACAAGGACGGCTTCAAGCTGTCGCGGCGCTACGAAATGACGGATATCGTCGATCGTGTCGGCGGCGGCGACAGCTTCGCTTCCGCTCTGATCTACGGCCTGAATGCCTACGAAGATCGACAGCAGTCGCTGGAGTTCGCGGTAGCAGCAAGCTGCCTGAAGCACTCCATACTGGGGGATTTCAACCGCGTATCCGTGCCTGAGGTTGAACACCTGATGGGTGGAGACGCGTCCGGCCGCGTTCAGCGATAATCCGCGCGCGGACTCCGCGCCCTGACAACCCGAGCAACCTGTACACGAGCCTGTGACTATGTGGAATCACCCGACTTCGCGACTTCTCCCGGTTTTTCTTTTGCTCGCGATCGCTGCCTGCAGCCAGCCTGGCGAGGAGCCTCCTGCACAGGATGGCCTGGTCCGAACTCTGGCCGAGTTCAACGAGGCCGCCGCCGCCGTCCAGCCCGGTGACCGCATCGTTCTCGCCAGCGGCACCTGGAATGACGTTGAGCTCGTGCTCAAGGCGCGGGGTACTGCCGAGCAGCCCGTTGAGCTGACCGTCGAAGCCCCGGGCGAAACGATCCTATCGGGGCAGTCCAACCTCAGCTTCTCGGGCGACCACATCGTTGTTTCAGGGCTGGTGTTCAAAGACGGCTACACGCCGACGAGTGAGGTCATCGCCTTTCGCACATCCAAAGACGAACTGGCCAACCACTCGCGGGTAACGAACACGGTTATCGACGGTTTCAGTAACCCTGAGCGGATGGATTCCGACACCTGGGTATCGCTGTACGGCAAGAACAATCGTTTCGACCATAACTCGCTGATCAACAAAGGTAATCGTGGCGTGACGCTGGCCGTGCGAATGAACACGGAAGCGAGCCAGGAAAACGGCCACGTTATCGAATACAACTATTTCGGGCCGCGCCAGACGCTTGGTTCAAACGGCGGAGAGACCCTGCGAATCGGTACGAGCCACTACTCACGCGAGTACTCGAACACGCTCGTCAGCAAGAACTACTTTGACCGGACCAGCGGCGAGCTCGAGATCATCTCGTCGAAGTCCTGCGGCAACATTATTCGCGACAACGTGTTCTTCGAGAGCCAGGGGACGCTGACGATGCGCCACGGACACTACACAACCGTGGAGAACAACTACTTCCTCGGCAATCGTGTGCCGAACACCGGCGGAATTCGCATCATCAACGAGAACCAGACGGTCCGTAACAACTACCTCTACGGCCTGACGGGTTACCGGTTTCGCAGCGCCCTCGTTATTATGAACGGTGTACCGAACGGTCCGATTAATCGCTATGACCCGGTCATCGACTCGACGATGGACCGAAACATCGTAATCAACAGTGATCACGTGCAGATGGCAGCCGGCGCCGACGAAGAGCGCTCCGCCCCGCCGACCGGCTCGACGTTCCAACAGAACCTGATCATGAGCCAGACCAACCTGGCGCCCTTCACGATTTATGACGACGTCTCCGGCATCCAGTTCGCCGGCAACATTGTCAATGCGGATGCGACGCTGCCGGCGGAGATTGCCGAGGGTTTTCGGACTGCCGAGTACCAGGTAGCTGAGAACGAGAACGGGCTCATGGTGCCCGACCAGGCTCTGGTAGACGCCATTGAATTCGGTCCGGTCAGTCTGCCGGTGACCAAGGAGGAAACCGGCGCCAGTTTCTATCCGAAACAAGACGCAGGCGTCGAATTCCGGTCGGGTCAGATTACGACCGTGAGCCCCGGGACCAACACGATTCTCGACGCGCTGGCCGCGAGTCTCCCCGGCGACACGCTGGTCCTCGAGAACGGCGGTGACTACCTGCTAACCAAGTACGCGTTCATCCGGCATCCGATCACCCTGCAGGCTGGCGATGGTGCCCGGCCGGTCATTCGATCGGAGAAGTCGAGCTTCTTTGTCATTGAGAACGGCGGCTCGCTCGAACTCGAGAACCTCAGGCTGGACGGTGCAGAATCGCCCGACCAGCCCGGCAACAATGTGATCAGCACCAGCAAGTACTCGATGAATCAGAACTACTCGCTGGTCGTCCGCAACAGCGAAGTTACCGATCTGGACGTCAATCACAGCTTCGATTTTCTTAAGGTTTTTCGGAACACGTTCGCGGACCGGATCGAGATTGTCGACACCAGCATGACCAACGTGACCGGCTCCGTGCTTGCACTCGACAAGGAAACAGACGATCTGGGCATCTACAACGTGGAGAACCTGAGCGTTGTCGGCAGCCGCTTTACCGATATTCAGGGCGCCGTGGCAAACGTCTACCGTGGTGGAACCGACGAAAGCACCTTCGGCCCGATTGTCGTCATCGACGACAACACGTTCACGAATACCGGTTTGGGGACAAGAAACAAGTCAGGCGCATCACTCAAGTTTCATGGCGTGCAGAAGCTTAGCGTGTCGAACTCAAGCTGGAGTGAAAGTGCCCCTCTGGAGCTCTTCCTGACGAATGGCGAACCGATATCAGTCATTGAAGATGTCGTGATGGAAAACACCAGCCCGATTCGCGCCAATCGCAACGAGTATCAGGCAATCAACGTCGTCTACCAGGGCAATCCGCGCTAGCCCTAGTTGGCGAACATTACCTCGCTGACGCTGAAGTTCGCGAATCGGACGGACTCCTCGTCCGGACGAAGGTTGTCAGCATCGAGAATCGAGCGATAGATGCCCCACTTGGGCCGTACGAAATGGCTCGCATCCTCACCACGCCAAAGGTCGAGACCGGTCTCGTCGATATCGAAGATCACGGCATCGTCACGCATGCGAGTCACGATGAATCGCAGATTGCCGGATTCGGCGAAGGTAACCCGGCAATACGCCTCGAGCCATTCACCGGTGGCCGCACCCCAGTCCGTTCTCGCGAGGATCGATGTTTCTCGAAGCGGGCTGTGACGTACCTCGATCCCGTCCTCGCCTGACCGCTCGGCCCCGGAAATCGTCAGGATCGGCTGGCTGTCATCGCCGCCTACAGCCTTGAGCTGGAAGAGATGCGTAAAGCGCGTTGAGACTTCCATCTCGCGAGTGATCTTGAATTTCCACCGGTAGATGAACGTCTCGTTCTCGAAACCCTTAACCGCCTCTTCAGAGCTCGCGTAGGTCTTGATCTCGTTTCTCTGGCGGTCATCGTTTTCGACGCGATCGCGATCAATGTCGATATCCCGATGGATAATGAACACGAAATGGTTGCCCACTTCGGCATCGGTATCTTCATAGATGTGGCGAACACCCGGATGGTTGACCGGATAAAGGTCCGGCGCCTCGATCGGGTTGGGTCCGCCGAATCGCCGAATCAGGTCATAAGTGTCGAGGCCCGTGCCCTCGCCGTCCGCGTCGAGCGTTCGGTTTGTGAGCTCGATGAACTCAACGGTGTCGGTCGGAGGCGTCGAAGCGCCCGGTGGCGGCGTAGCCGGTGGCGGACCCGGCGGTTCAGGCATAACCGGTGGTGTGCTGCTGCCGCCGCCGGAACCGCATGCCGTAGCCAGAAACGCGGCGAGAAGACCGACCAGTATTCGAGACGGACAGGATTTACACCGTTGGCAAGCCCCTGCCCGCCTAGTCATGAGACTTTTCTAACCGGTAGAACGTCACCCGGTCAAAGTCTGTTCCGTCACCGGTGTTGTTTTGAGAGTAAGCGCCCGCCTTGAAGTACATCCACTCTTGAGGGACATCATAGCCGCTGCTCTGCTCGCGCATATCGACGTAGTTGTGGCCAATGATCGGCCCGGTTTCGTCACCCCGCCTCAGGATGACATCGATCCGCGCGTCCCGCTGGATGATCTCGTAGGAGAAAATCTCATCCAGCGCGATTCCATTCTCCGGATTCGCATCATCAGACGGGGCATCATCCAGGTCGCTATTGATGGGACCCAGGACCGGGAAGTAGATGTCATCGGAGTTACGAATCTCGTGCGCAAAGTAAACGAAGCCGCGCTCATTCTCCGGGTACTTCCGGTAGTAAAGTCGAATGGGCTCGTCACTTTCAGCATGGATCTGTCCGATGATGACCCGGCCAACCTGGTTTCGATTGCCCGTTTCCGTGACGTGATTAACCGCCAGCGTGGCGCTAAGCACACCGTTGCGTCCGCCGATCGGAAGGCCGGGATCGGGCTGATAGCCCAACAGCCAGTTATTGCGGTTTACACCTCTCGTGCTGATGCTGGTATTGCCACGACGCAGCATCTCGCGAAGCTCTGAGCGGGTGTAGTTGGTGTTGGCCGATGTCCTGGCGCCGTCGATGGTCGATCGGAAGATCATACCTCCGTCCGCGGCGGTGAAGAAAAAACCGTCCGCAAAACCTGAATCCAGGTCGGTTTCACTGGCGGTGTCGGAGATGCCGTTGCCATCAAGGTCCGCAGGTGTATCAAGCTTCCAGCTAATCAGATCGAAATTGGCGCCCGGCGGTTGAGCAGGATCGAGGGAGAAATCGGAGGGGGTCACGTTGCCGCTCTCGAACGCTGCAGTCGGTGTGTCGAGCGTGCAGCCGAAGGCAGTCGCTTCGACGATCGCGTTCTCTGAGTTGACAGAATTCCCAAAATTCTCGATACGCAGGTAACGAACGGGCGTGTCCGGCGTGTCGTAGCGCTCAAAGCTTTGAGCCGCACCGGATGACTCCTGGCGGCTCAGCAACGGATCAAAGACGACGCCGTCCTCGGACCCCAGGACGCTGAATGACGCCCTGCGCTGGTCGCCTTCGAACCAGGCGATACCAACCTCACGAACCAGGTGCCTCGCGCCGAGATCGAGCGTTAGCGGAACGGCGTCGCCGATGGATACCCAGCGCGACGACGGGTCCAGGTCGTCATCGATAGCCCGACCAGGCTCATTGCCAGCCAGGCTGAAGCCGGCATCCGTAGCTGCAATGACGTTGATCAGGTGGCTGCCGGTGCAGGTCGTATTCGGCGCCGGCGGTGCGGGCGGTGCGGGCGGCGTCGGGTTGGCCGGCGTCGTTGGGACCCGGCTGCCGTTGCCTCCGGATGCGCCTCCGCCTCCGCCTCCGCATCCTGCCATCACCAACAAGCACGCAGACAGGCAGACGCCGTAGTGCGCCATGCTGATCAATCCCTGATCCAAAGTCCTGAACATCGTTGGGGAATGGCGGCTACTTTGCCGGCTTCACGGAGCCACTTAGCTGGATGCGACGAAATGCAACGGAGGCGTAGTCGCCGTTCGCCCGATCGGTTTCCCAGTCTCCGGTGCCGGCGCAGGCGACGTACCACATCGCGGGGTCGTCCTTGGTGCTGCATTGGTTATAGGCGCCCGCCTTGAAGTACATGGCGTCGCCCGAGTAGCCCTTTGGATTGTCTTTCTCGTCGACGTTTCCGTAGGCATCCACGTTGTTCGACAAGTCAATCTCGTAGGTAACCGTGCGCGCAGCATCGGTCGTACGGAACGTCAGATACATGACATTGCGGTAGACGTTGATGTTGTAGTTGAACAGCTGGCCGAGGGCTATGCCTTGGTCGCCCGGGTCGTCCGGGTTCTCCCAGGTATTGCCCCAGACCGGATAGGCGATGTCCGTCCTGTCCGGATCGTCCGCGGCCAGGTTCCGCTCATAGGTCCAGAACACCGACCCGGTCGCGTGATCCGGCCACTTCTTGTAGTAGATCTTGATGGGTTCGTTGCCCCAGCCAAAACCCTTGCCGCTGTTGATGACGTCCTGGTCCTTGTCGGCGTGGATCTGCCCTACGACCACCGAGTACGCCGGCTTCTTCTCGCCGTGCTTCGCATTCCTGGCGACATGAAGGACCCGCAACGTGGCTTCGAGTTGGCCACCTACATCGGCAAAACCCCGCGAACCGCGATGCGCCTTGAGCGAGAAGTTGTTCTTCGGATCGTGCGTGCCGATGCTGGTATTCCTGCCCCGAAGCATCTGACGCAGCTCGCTGCGGGTATTCGAGGAACCGGCCGTCGTTTGTGCCTTGTTGGGTGCCGTGAAGACGAGGTAGCCGTTCTCATCGAGATAGAAGAAGTCGGGGTGCGTGTAGTCCTGTAAGGATCGAACACCGATTTCATCGACCTTGCCATCGCTGTTGCCGTCCATCGGTAAGGTGAGCTTCCAGAATCGCAGGTCAAATTTTTCACCGGGATTCTCGGCGTTGCTCACAATCGGAATGAAAGACGCGACAATCAGGCTCGCAGCTAAGAGACGCATAATTAGATCCTGGAACCCCGTAGCGCCGAAAGGCGAACACTGACCGTCGCTACTCCGTCGATGCTGGTCAGCGTCCGCACGATTCGGTCCAGAGGCTCGTAAAGGCATAGCCTAGAACTTGGCTTGTACACCAAAGAACAGACGCGGACCATAGCTCAGCGCCTGGAAGGTATTTCCGTCGATGGCGCGATCATCGATCCGAGCC
>CAZFVT010000046.1:0-1239 GCA_964522355.1 uncultured Woeseiaceae bacterium
GTGCTCGCCGAGGGTGATGATCCGAACGATCCGATTGTTGACGCGTCGCGCGCGATTCTCGACGGCCATATCGTCCTGTCCCGCAACATGGCCGATGCCGGGATCTATCCGGCCATTGACGTCGAAGCGTCGGTCAGCCGCGCCATGAACCAGTTCACGAGCGATAGCCAGCAGCAGCTGGTCAGTCGCTTCCGCCAGGTCTATTCCGTCTACCAGGAGAACCGCGAACTCATTGCCGTAGGTGCCTACCAGCCCGGCTCGAATCCGCAGCTTGATGAGGCGATCGCGCTGTGGCCGGCCATCCTGGACTTCCTGCGCCAGCACCAGGGCGCGCGGGTAGACGCGGCCGCAAGCCTGGACGCGCTGCGTCAGCTGTTCGCCGCAGCACCGGACGACGGCGCCGCACAGGAATTCTGACGTGCGCAAGCGTTCGGAAAACCTGAGCAAGTTCATCGCAATCGCGGCCGCGGAAGAGCAGAAAACGGGCAGGCTCGTGGGCCAGTCACGTCGGCAGCTCAACGAGCACGTCGACCGCCTGGGCGAGCTGAACGCGTTTCGGCACGAGTATCTCGGCAAGGGTCTGTCGAGCGGCAGCTACGATTCTGCGCATTACAAGGACTACCAGGGATTCCTCTCGCGTCTCGACGCCGCGGTGCGCTCGCAGAAACAAATCATCGCGGACTCCGAGCAGGCCGTCGAGATTCACCGCAAACGATGGATGGAGAAACGACAGCGCCTGGAGTCGCTGGAGCGCGTCCGGGAGCAGTACCGGGCCGAGGAGCACCAGCAGGAGCAGCGCCAGGAGCAACGAGTCCTCGATGACCTTCCGCCAGGCCCGTCCGCCTTCAATGAGGATGAGACTTAGGGATCTGGCACGCATCTTGCTCTTCTCAAGATAGCTCTAAAAAACTTTCGACAGAGGAACCTGCATGCTGCCCCCTACACTCCTGCCTACCGCTGAATCCGGTACCTTCCTTGACGGCCTCGACGCGGGCTACACCCCTGATTCCGCGGGGGATAGCGCCAATCCGCTGGACTCCGCTTTTGCAAGGATCCTGGGGGGCGAAGGCGCAGCCGAATCGTCGGCGGCACTGCTGCCGGGCGATGCATTGCCGGCCGACGGCAATGCTTTGCCGGTTCTGACGGACGCTGTAGAGCCCACGCCGGTGGACCCCGAGGAAATAGCCGCGTCGCTCAAAGAGCAGATCGCGCGCCTGATGCCGTCCGCAGCAGGCCGCT
>CAZFVT010000046.1:1249-14512 GCA_964522355.1 uncultured Woeseiaceae bacterium
CGGAGCGCCGGCGGACGCCGGCAGTGGGCCCGAGCTGACCACGGACGAGCTGACGATGGACACGTTGCTGATGGCTTCGGATACAAAAGCGCCGTCCCTCAACGCGCCTGTCCAGGCAGACGCGGAACGTCCGGGTCCGATGATCGAGGGACTCAGGGCCGACCGTCTGCCGACACCGCCCGGCCCTGCCGAGCCGGTCGAGGTTTCCACTCCGCCTGTGATCGATCCAAAAACAGCGATCCCGGCCCCGCCGGCAGCCCCAATGGCTGAGCTTACGCAGGCAGCCGGGCTGCGGGATGCACCCCGAGGCCCGACAGCAGGCGCTAATCGGCGCGCTGCGGAACTCCCGGTCACCAATATGAAGCAGCCTTCCGTACCGCTCGGCGAGCCCGCTGTTTCATTGGCCGATAGCCAGACAGCGGAGTTTAAAAATCTCCCCGTACTGACAAATCCCGTAACGCCAGCGATGCCGGAGAATATGATTGTCGAGGAAGCTGGAACGCCTCGCCTCGTCCTCGCAGACGTTGCCGCTTCCGGCGGGCAACGACCTGTATCCGCGCCGGCGCCCGTCACTACGCCGATAGCCGTCCCGGTGCAGGATCCGGCCTGGGACCAGGCCGTGTCTGAACGCGTGGTCATGATGGCGACGAACAAGGTGCAGACGGCGGAGATTCGCCTGACGCCTGCCGAACTCGGGCCGCTGCGCATACAGGTGTCGATGGACGACGGCTCGGCACAGGTCAGCTTCGTCGCCCAGCACGCCGTGACGCGTGACGCGCTCGAGCAGGCGCTGCCGCGGCTGAGGGACATGTTCGCCGAGTCCGGCATTGCCCTCGGAGACGCACGAGTGGATGTGGACACGACAGACGCCCGCGAGCGACAGGCCGAGCCCGACAGCACCGTCGCCATCGACAGGTCCGAAGCAGGCGATAGCGATGTGGAGAACGACGCGACGCCGTCTGCGCCCATTCGCCAGCAGCGCGGGCTCGTCGACACCTTCGTCTAGCCCGCCGTTGCCGGGCGGCGTCAAAAAAATGACGACCACGACATGGGCCGGAAAAATGACGGACTTTCGACGCTGTCAGAAACCCGATCCCTGGCCCAAGAAGTTTATTAACTGTCTGAAAAATATAAGAAAACAGTGATTTAACTAAAACTGGCACGTGGCTTGCATTACCAAGTACAGAATCACTTGGAGCACGTCATGGCCGAAGAAGAAACAGCCACCGAAGGCGCCGTCGAACAGAGCGGCGGCATGATGAAGAAGATCGTTCTCGCCGTTGCCGGTATCGCGCTGCTGGCCGTCGGCATTTTTGCCGGCCCCATGGTCAAGAACATGATTTCGCCACCCGAGGAAACGACGGAAGGCGAAGCGGAAGAGGAGGTCGCCGTCGATTCGGGGCCCCCTATCTACCAGAGCCTGCATCCTCCGCTGGTTGTGAATTTCAGGGACTCCGCCGGTGACACGCACTTCATGCAGGTCACGATGGAGGCCATGTCGCGTGACCAGTCGGTCATCAATGCCGTTCGCGAAAACACGGCCGTCATCCGCAACGCCCTGATACTCCTCTACAGCGGCGCCGTCTACGAGGAAATCGAGACACGTCCGGGCAAAGAGAAGATGCTCGCAGACGGTCTCGCCGAAGTGCAGCGCGTCGTCAAGGAAACCACCGGCGAGACCGGTCCCGAAGCCCTGTACTTCACGGCGCTGGTGATCCAGTGAGCGAAGACGCAGCAAAGGATCCGGTCCTCAGCGATGAGGAGAAGGATGCGCTGCTTGAGGGCGTTGAGAACGGCGAGGTTGAAGTCCAGTCGACCGACGGGCCGAAATACGCCGAGGTGACCGAGTTCGAGGTCACGCCGCGCAACCGCATCGTTACCAACAGCTTTCCGAGCCTCAAGGGCATCAACAACAAGCTGGCCGGACAAATCGCCAAGAGCGCCTCGCAGCTTCTCAACCAGAAAGTGGACGCTGCGGCGGGTCCGCTGACGGTGTGCACCTGGGGTGAGTTCCGCGAGCAGGCATCCGAGATTGCCTTGATCTTCGAGTACGTGCCCGTGCCGCTCGAGGGCAACGCCGTGATCTTCATGCAGAACGCGCTGGTGGCGCACATCGTCGAAACGTTCTATGGCGGTTCGAAGGAAAACCCGCCGCGCCACAGTACCGATGGATTTACCCCGGGAGAGATGAACGTTGCGGCGCTGTTGTGCGAGGACATCCTGCGCGGCATTTCGACAACCTGGGCGGGGCTGATTGAGCTGGCGCCGGAAAGAAAGGCGATCCATCAGAGCACCGACGTGGTCGAGGTCATCGAGAACGGCGCGAACGTCATTTCCACCGAGTTCGACATCCATTTCGCCGAGGACCAGTTCTACTTCCATATCGTCTGGCCGCGGTCGACCTTGGCGACCTTGTTGCCGGTGCTTGAAGGCCAGAAGCGCGATCGCGACGCAGCTGAAGACGCCCGCTGGGCAAGATCAATTCGCGACACGCTGCCGAACGCCGAGGTCAACATCAACACGCAGATCGGAGAAAGCGACCTGACCCTGCGTGACGTCGCGGCGCTTAAGGCCGGCGACATCATCGACCTCTCAAACCCGCGCGCGGGCACCGTATTCGCCAACAACGTACCCGTACTCGCCGGCCGCTTCGGCGTCCACGACGGGCGCAACGCCTTGGCAACGACTCACTGGCTGACGGACGGCTCCCACCTGGACGCCACTCCCCCTACGACCTGAAGGAAGACCAGCAATGGCAGAAGAAACTCCGGAAAACGAATCCGGCGAGAACGAAGCGATGCAAGGCGGCGCGAGCAACTACGCGCCGGATGAACTCGAGACCAGCGGTCCGAAGGAAAACGCCGAGGTGAACCTCGACCTGATCCTCGACGTGCCGGTGGACGTCAGTCTGCGCGTCGGCTCGACGGATATCTCTATTCGCGACCTTGTGAAGCTCGTCGAAGGTTCGGTCATCGCGCTGGATCGCGACGCCAGCGAGCCAATGGATGTCCTGGTCAACGGCACCCTGATCGCGCACGGAGAGATTGTGGTTGTCGATGACCGCTTCGGCGTGCGCCTGACGGATGTCGTCAGCCCGCTCGAACGCATCGAGAACCTGACCTAGGCGGACCCGGACCATGGCAGCCGAAACCGCAGCAATTGGCGCATCCGAACTCGTAAGCCTCGGCTCGAGCCTGATCGTCATCGTCGTTGCCATCGTCGCTCTGGGGTGGCTGTACTCACGCAGCCGATCGCTCGGACGCGGCAATAACGACGTCATTAACGTCGTAGCCAGCCGCGCTCTCGGTACGCGCGAGCGTCTCCTGCTCGTCGAAGTCGCCGAACAGCAGCTGCTGGTTGGCATGACGGCAAATCAGGTGCAGACCCTGCACGTGTTCGACAAGCCGGTTGTCACCAACACCGTGACGCCAATGAACGTCGGCTTCGCCAGCCGCCTGAAGGCCGCTATACGGGAGGGCCAGCGGTGAGGGCCTGGGTAATCGGTGCAATCCTGGTAATGCTCGCCGGCGATGCGCTCGCCGTGCAGCCGCTGTCGACCGTCGCGACGGCGGTCGAGGGACAGTCCTACTCCCTGAGCCTGCAGATCCTCGTGATGATGACTTTGCTGACGCTGTTGCCGGCGGCAGTACTGTCGATGAGCGCGTTCGTCCGCATCGTCATCGTCCTCTCCATCTTGCGCCAGGCATTGGGTACCGCACAGACGCCACCCAACCAGGTACTGCTCGGCATCTCGCTGTTCCTGACGTTCTTCGTCATGGCGCCGGTGATGTCCGAGATTAACGAGTCGGCGATTGAGCCCTACTCCTCGAATTCCATCAGCGCGCAGGTCGCCTTCGAGGCGGGTATGGAGCCGCTGCGGGCCTTTATGCTGGACCAGACCCGCGAGAGCGACCTCGAACTCTTTGCAGGTATCGCGCAACGCGACGATATCGCGACGGCCGACGACGTACCCCTGTCGATCGTCATTCCAAGTTTCATGGTCAGCGAGCTAAAGACTGCATTCCAGATTGGCTTCCTGGTCTTCATTCCCTTTCTCGTCATCGATCTCGTGGTGTCCAGCGTGCTCATGTCGATGGGCATGATGATGCTGTCACCCATGCTGATCTCCCTGCCTTTCAAAATCATGCTCTTCGTCATGGTCGACGGCTGGGCACTGCTGCTCGGCACCCTGGCTTCGAGCTTCTACCTCTGAGGAACCGCGATGACTCCGGAAACCGTAACGACGATAGGCCAACAGGCGCTGTGGGTGACGATGATGCTGGCCGGCCCGCTCCTGTTATCCGCGCTCGCGGTCGGCCTGCTCATCGGCATGTTCCAGGCGGCGACCCAGATTAACGAGATGACCCTGTCCTTCATTCCCAAGCTGCTGGTGCTGGTCGGAGCGCTGGTGGCCGCAGGCCCGTGGATGCTGGGCCTGATCACCACCTATACACGACAGCTGATCGAACAGATTCCGCAACTCATCTCATGAGGCATGAGAAAGGCAAACGACATGTTAACGAGTACATACGATGAACCTGGATATCACGTTGACACCGCTGGTCGAGCAGGCTGGCCACTATATCTGGCCGCTGGTGCGGATTGGCGCCTTCGTGATGGTGATGCCCATGGTCGGCGGAAGCTTCGTGCCCATGCGCGTGCGGCTGCTCCTGGCGATAGCCCTGACGGTGGTGATCGCGCCGCTGGTGTCGCCCGCCTCGACACCGGAAGTCTTGAGTGCGGCGGGTCTGGTCACGATGACTCAGGAGATCGCGATCGGCGTCGTATTGGGATTCTTAGTGCAGCTTGTCTTCGACGCGATAGCGCTGGGCGGACAGGTGATTGGCATGAGCATGGGTCTCGGTTTTGCGGTCTTCCTGGACAAGGCGAGGGGAGTGAACGTCCCGGTCCTTGGCCAGCTGTTCCTGATGCTGGGCATGCTGGTCTTCCTGATGATGAACGGTCACCTGGCGCTCGTGGAATTACTCGCGAGGAGCTTCCAGGCGTGGCCGCTTGGTATCCAGAGTTTCAGCATGGAGGTACTGGCCGACGTACTCGCCTGGACGGCGCAGTTGTTCATTTTCGCCCTGAAGATCGCGCTGCCGGCGATCACTTCAATCCTGGTCGTGAACCTGGCGTTTGGCGCGATGAGCCGCGCGGCGCCAACCCTGAACCTGTTCGCGGTCGGCTTTCCGGTTGCCATGTTACTGGGCTTCGCGGTCATTTTTTTCACGATGGATACGCTGCTGGAGAACGTGCAGGCGTTTCTGAACCTGTCCTTATCGGCAGCTTCGGCACTGCTTGAACGGTAGCTGTAGAGAGACCCATCCATGGCCGAAGAGACGACTCAGGATCGCACAGAGCAAGCGACACCAAAACGTCGCGACGAAGCTCGCAAGAAGGGCGATGTTCCGCGCTCGCGCGAACTGACGATGACCGCTGTCATGCTGACCGGCGCGTCGGCGCTGCTGATGCTGGCGGAACCCTTCGGGCGTGGTCTCACGGCGACGGTGACCAGCGCGCTCAGCGTCGAGCGTGCACAGATCTTTGATGTGAATTACATGGGCGTTGCCCTGGCAACCATCGCCGGCCAGGCGCTGGTCAGCCTGCTGCCGCTCGGCATCGTACTGCTGGTGGCCGTTTTCCTGAGTGCAGCCATGATTGGCGGCTGGTCGTTCAGTCCGCAGGCGGTCGCACCAAAGCTCGAGCGCATCAGTCCGATCAAGGGCGTGAAGCGCCTTTTCAGTGCCAACAGCCTCAACGAGCTCGTGAAGGCACTGGCAAAGTTTTCCGTCGTCGCCGCGATCGCGATCGGCTGGCTGTGGCATTCCTTTGGCGAATTGGCTGGTCTGGGTCGAGAGCCGATCGGCACGGCAATCGTTCACGCGCTGCAGTTCTGTGGCAAATCGCTGCTGGTCGTCACCTCAGGCCTGGTGCTGATTGCGGCCGTCGACGTGCCCTTTCAGCTCTGGCAGTACCAGAAGAAGCTGCGCATGACCAAGCAGCAGGTCAAGGACGAGCTGAAGGAGACGGAAGGCCGGCCCGAGGTCAAGTCGAAGGTGCGTGCCCTGCAGCAGCAGATTGCAACGCGCCGGATGATGGAGGCGCTGCCGGAAGCGGACGTTGTCATTACCAACCCCACGCACTTCTCGGTCGCCCTCAAGTACGACGATTCGACGATGGGTGCACCGCGGGTCATCGCGAAAGGCAAGGACCTGATCGCGCAGCGCATTCGTGAAGTTGCGGGCGAGCACGATATTCCCCTGTTCGAAGCGCCGCCCCTGGCTCGTGTCCTCTATCGCACCACCGAAATCGGCCAGGAGATTCCGGCGAAGCTCTACTCGGCCGTCGCCCAGGTGCTGGCCTATGTATATCAGCTCCGCGAGACGCTGGAACCGGGACAGCCGGTACCAGTGCGGCCGGTGCCTGACATCAATGAAGACGAGTTCTAGGCCATGGCTGACAGCAACCAGATAGCTACTCTCATTCGCGGTATCGGCATGCCACTGCTGGTACTCGCGATGCTGGCGATGATGATGGTGCCATTGCCGCCGCTGCTGCTTGACGCATTTTTCACTTTCAACATCGCGCTTTCGGTAGCGATCCTGTTGACGACGGTCTACGTCTCTCGTCCGCTCGACTTCGCTGTGTTCCCGACGATCCTGCTGGTCGTCACCCTGATGCGGCTTGCGCTGAACATCGCATCGACGCGCGTCGTTCTGCTGAACGGTCACACCGGTACGGGCGCCGCCGGTAAGGTCATCGAAGCGTTCGGTGATTTCGTCGTCGGCGGCAACTACGCGGTCGGCCTGGTCATCTTCGCGATTCTCGTGATCATCAACTTTGTGGTCGTGACCAAGGGTGCCGGACGCGTGTCCGAGGTTTCGGCCCGCTTCACTCTCGACGCCATGCCCGGCAAGCAGATGGCGATCGACGCCGACATGAATGCGGGCAACATCGACCAGGAAGAGGCCCGCAAACGTCGTCAGGAGATTGGCGAGGAGGCCGATTTCTACGGCTCGATGGACGGCTCCAGCAAGTTCGTTCGCGGCGACGCTATTGCCGGCATTCTTATCCTGTTCATTAACATCATCGGCGGGCTGGTCATCGGCATGACCCAGCATGACCTGTCATTCTCCGCCGCCGCACACAACTACACCCTGTTGACGATCGGTGACGGCCTTGTCGCCCAGGTACCTTCGCTGCTGCTGTCGACCGCGGTCGCCATCATCGTGACGCGCGTCTCGAAGACCCAGGACATGCGAGCCCAGGTGTTCAGCGCGCTGTTCAGCGACCCCCGCACGATGCTCGTCACCGCAGCCGTGCTCGGCACTCTCGGCCTGATTCCGGGTATGCCGAACTTCGCCTTCCTGGGCCTTGCCGCCGCGGCTGGTTTCGCCGCCTACAGGGTCCGTCAGCGACAGCTGGCCACGCCGGTCGCGCCACCGGCGCCGAAGCCCGAGGCAGCGAAGCTGCCCGAGCTGAGCTGGCAGGACGTCGATCCGGTTGACCTCATCGGCCTCGACGTCGGCTATCGCCTGATACCGCTGGTCGATCGCAACAGAGACGGCGAACTCGTAGCACGCATCAAGGGCATCCGGAAGAAGCTGACCGATGAGCTTGGTTTTCTCGTTTCGCCCGTGCACATCCGCGACAACCTGGATCTCGGACCCAACATCTACCGCATCTCCCTGGCCGGCGTATCGATCGGCGAGGGCGAGGTGCATATCGACAAGGACCTCGCGATCAATCCGGGCCAGGTCTACGGCAGCGTTGAGGGCGTCAAGACGACCGATCCCGCCTTCGGCCTTGAAGCCTACTGGATCGATGCCGGGCAGCGAGAAGAGGCCCAGATGCTGGGCTTCACCGTGGTCGATCCGGCGACGGTTGTTGCCACGCATCTGAGCGAGCTGCTCAAGTCGAACGCTCACGAGCTGTTCGGCCACGAGGAGTGCCGCCAGCTCATGGACCGCCTGGCGGTGCACTCGCCGAAGCTGGTCGAGGACCTGACGCCGAAACTGCTGCCGATGAGCACGATTACGCGGGTGCTGCAGAACCTGCTCGAGGAAAAGATCCCGCTCAGGAACATTCGCAAGATCGTCGAAACTTTGGCGGAACACGCGGTGCGCAGTCAGGAAGCCGACGTTTTGTCCGCCGCCGCCCGCGTCGCGCTGGGCCGTTCAATCGTCCAGGCCGTAGCAGGGACGGGGGCTGAGCTCTCCGTCATGACCCTCGAGCCAGAGTTGGAACGAATCTTGAATGACAGTGCTCAGGAGGGCGGAGCCATGGGCCTCGAGCCACAAATGATGGATCGACTACACCAGTCACTTGCCGAGAAGGCACAGAGCCAGGAGATCGCCGGGGAACCCGCGGTACTGCTGGTCGCACCCCAGGTACGCCCCTGGCTGGCCCGCATGATGCGCAACATTCGGAATCTGCACGTGCTGGCCTACAACGAAATTCCCGACGACAAGCGGATCCAGATGCTTGCGGCGGTTGGCTAGATGACATCAGAAGACAACAAGAGCGAAGGGTTGAAGATCGGCGACAAGCCGGCAATGAGCGAAACAAGTAACGAGGAAAGACTGTGAAAATCAAACGATATCTCGACAAGGACATGCGACACGTACTTAGGCGTGTACGCGAAGACCAGGGACCCGAAGCCGTCATTCTTTCGAATCGTCGGATCGATGAGGGCATCGAGGTCATCGCTGCTATCGACTACGACGCTGCGCTTGTCCGCCATGCACTCGGCAATGATGTCGAACTCGACGCCGCCGGCGAGAGCGATGCGCTCGCACGCATCGCCGAGGACGACGGCATCTCGTCCGAGAACATCGCTGATGCGATGGCGCAGGCTCCGGAGATTCTCTCTGCCGACCTCACGCCGGCGGATCCGTCGCTGACCGGCGTCAGGGACGAGCTGACCTCGCTCCGCGGGCTGCTTGAGTCACAGCTTTCCGGTCTTGTCTGGAAGGAAACCAATG
This sequence comes from uncultured Woeseiaceae bacterium, assembly GCA_964522355.1. GTDB lineage: Bacteria > Pseudomonadota > Gammaproteobacteria > Steroidobacterales > Woeseiaceae > JBFGFX01. The sequence continues at coordinate 10,237 of CAZFVT010000046.1, forward strand.
AACGTTCGCCGATGCGGGCCCAGATGCTCAGGAACCTCGCGCGTATTGGCGTTGCGCCTGACATTGCGAACCGCGTAGTTGATCGGATCGAGCCGGTAACGGACGTTCGCAGCCTCTGGCACACACCTATGTCCGAGCTCGCGCAGATGATCCCGGTTGCCGAAGATCGCCTGGTAACCGAAGGCGGCACCGCGGCGCTGATCGGTCCGACGGGGGTCGGCAAGACCACCACGATTGCCAAGATCGCCGCACGCTACGCCATGCTGAACGGCGAGGATGACATTGCGCTGATCTCCGCGGATGCCTATCGCATCGGCGCCAAAGAGCACCTGACCGCCTTCGCCAACATCATCGGCGCCAAGGTGTACTCGGCAAGCTCGCCCAACGAGCTGACCGAGCTGCTGACACGGCTCGCAGGCAAACGCCTGATCCTGATCGACACCGAGGGGCGCAGCCCGAAGGATCGGGAGCTCGCGAATCGTCTCGCGGCCTATGGCAGCAACGCCGAGCGGGTTCGCTTCTACCTGACGCTGTCGGCCAGCGCCCAGGAAGCGGCGCTGGATGAGGCAATCGACTGCTTTCGACAGGTGCCGCTCGAAAGTTGCATTGTCACCAAGGTCGATGAGGCAGCCCAGCTCGGCGGTGTGATCAGCGCGCTTGTCAGGCACGACCTCAAGATGAGCTGGGTCTCTGACGGCCAGCGCATTCCCGACGACCTGCATTCTGCCGCGCGCAAGAGGCTGTGGATGATCAACCAGGCGATCGAGTGCCTGGAGTCCAGTGAGCCCGAGATTGACGAGCGCATGATGGCGGAGAGCTACGCCAAAGCGAGGGTCGCACATGGCTAGTCAGGCAGATAATCTCCGCCGCGCGCTGCAGAACCGGGCGCCAAAAGTACTTGCTGTTTGCAGCGGCAAGGGTGGCGTAGGCAAAACCAACGTGGCCGCGAACCTCGCTATCGCGCTGGGCAGGATCGGCCGCAAGGTCTGCCTGCTGGACGCCGATGTCAGCCTCGCAAACGTGGATGTTCTGCTGGGCCTGCAGCCGCGATACAACCTGTCCCACGTCGTTACCGGCGAGGTGGACCTCGAGGCGACGATGCTCGAAGGCCCTGGAAACATCCGTATCGTTCCGGCATCCAGCGGCAACTTCACGATGACGGATTTGCCCGCCGCCTCCCAGGCAGGTCTTATCCAGGTGTTCAGCGAACTGACCGAGCAGCCGGATGTGCTCGTGGTCGATACCGCAGCCGGCATTTCTTCCAGCGTCGCTCGTTTCGTGCAGGCCGCGCAGCATCCGCTGGTCGTTCTGCGGGACGAGCCCGCCTCGCTGACCGACGCCTATGCGCTGATCAAGGTCTTCAGCGAGAACTATGGCGTGCGCGGCTTCCAGGTCGTGACCAACTACAGTTCAAACGAAGCGGCCGGCCGCAAGCTGTTCCGGAAGCTGTGCCGCGTCACCGATCACTACCTCGACGTCGCCCTGAAGCACATCGGTGACATACCCGCCGATCGCTATGTGCTGCGCGCCGTGCAGGAACAGCGGGCGGTCGTCGATGCCTACCCGCTCAGCGCGGCCGGGCGAGCATTCCGCAAGCTCGGCGAGGCCGTCGACGCGCTGCCGACCCGGCGAGAAGCCAGTGGCGGCAACGAGTTCTTCTTCGAGCGCCTGCTGTCAGCAGAATCAAAAACCCGAGGTAGAGTCGCATGATTGCCTATAGCGGCACAGCGGCGATGGCCGCGCCTTCTGACGACGATCTCGTGCTCAAGCACGTGGGCCTGGTGAAGCGCATTGCGCACCACCTGGCCGCACGTCTGCCGTCTACGGTGGACGTCGATGACCTGATGCAGGCCGGCATGCTTGGCCTGCTCGAAGCGTCCGGAAACTTCGATCCGGATCGAGGCGCAAGTTTTGAAACCTACGCCGGTATCCGGATTCGCGGCGCGATGCTGGATGACATTCGCAAGAATGACTGGACACCGCGCTCCGTTCATCACAATTACCGACGCGTTTCCGAAGCGATACGCGCCGTTGAGAATGAGGAAGGACGCGCCGCTGAGGCCGAAGAGGTTGCTGCCAAGCTCGGCATAACGCTCGACGAGTATCACAAGATCCTGTCGGACAGCGCGAGTGCCCGGCTCTTCAGCCTCGACGAGACGATCGACGACCAGGGAACGCAACGCCCCGTGCCGGCTGCGGATACGGATAACCCTGACGACGTCCTCTTTCAGTCCCAGTTTCGCGATCGCCTGATCGCTGCAATCGACGAGCTGCCCGAGCGCGAGCGCCTGCTCCTTTCGATGTACTACGAGCAGGAGCTCAACATGAAGGAGATTGGCGAGGTGCTGGGCGTCAGCGAGTCACGGGTGTGCCAAATCCACGGGCAGGCGGTTATTCGACTGCGGAGCGCCGCAGACCAATGGTAGAGGAGTGTCCGCATGGCCAGTGACTTCAGCACTATCGGCCCGATCACGCCAACTTACCCGGTGCGACCCGGCCTGCCGGTCAACAAGGATCGGCAGCCGAACGAGCGCCGGAAAAAACAGGAAAAAGAGGAGCGTCCGCTACCACCGGAAGAGCCGGTGGCGGATGAAGACCACGACGATAGGCCGTCCATAGATGAGCATGTGTGATGACTTTCGATGACTCAATGACGTTTTACCTGCTGTTGCTTTCGAACGCGGCTCTGCTGTCGGCTGCCGTAATCGCCATCGTGCGATTCCAGCGCCAGTGCGAGCGGCTTGAGAAGTTCTGGAACAGCCCTACGGGAGCCGCCCTTGCGGATCAGCAACCCGACCTTGACCGGTCGCTTGCACTAAACACGCTGCGACTCGAACGGCGGCTGGCACGACTGCAGGCGACGGTTGAAGGCCTCACCGCTCTGCCGGGAGAACGGATACCCGAGCCCTCGACGTCGCACCCGTTGCCCATAGAGAACGCCATACGCATGGCGAAGAGCGGGGCGAGCGTCGAAGACCTGTCGCGAAGTTGCGGACTCAACATCGGCGAGGCGCGACTGCTTAAGACCATGCACGGCGAAGCCGCCTAAACACGAGGAATCGATAGCTACCATGTCCAGCGAAGACCACTTTCGTTTTGTCAATCTGTTAGGGCTCGAGCTCGAGAACAACGACGTTTCCCTGCCGTCCCTGCCGGACGTCGTCACGAAGATCCGCCAGATGCTGGAATCCGATAACGCGGATTTCGACCAGATCAGCCAGGCAATCAGCGTTGACCCCGTTATCGTTTCGCGGCTGTTCGTTGTTGCGAATTCCGCGTTTTACAACCGCGCGAACATCACAATCGACACCCTGGAGGGCGCGGTCGGTCGGCTGGGCATCGAGGTCGTGCGAAACACGGCCATGTCGATTGCCATGAAGCAGCTCTACTCCAGCAACAAACACAGTCATGCGGACAAGCACCTGCGCGCGATCTGGGCGCGCGGGATGAAGCTCTCCTGCATGGCTTACTCCGTTGCCCGGGAAGTGCCCTCGATCAACGAGGAAACGGCTTATCTCGCCGGTCTCATGTATGAGGTCGGCAAGCTCTATATCGTTACCAAGGCCGAGGAGTTTCCGGACCTGCTCGGTGACAAGAAGTCCATGGACGCCATGTTCGAGCAGTGGAACGGCCAGATATCCAAGAGCATCATCGAGTCCTGGGGCTTCAGCGACGACATCGCCGAATCGGCGGACCCCGATCAGCATCGCAATGAGGATCCTGATTCCGAAGCAGAACTGGTAGACGTTATCTGGGTTGCCCGCCGACTCGTCAGCAATATCGAAGGCGTGGAAATCGAGCCCGACGAGGACGTGTCGTTCGTCAAACTGGGCATCGGCAAGAAGGCGATGCCGGAGATCCTCGGCCGCTATCGGGAAAAACTGAAGTCGATGCAGCAACCGCTGAACTGACGTCAGGCGATATTCTCTTCGTCGAGCTTGAGACGGCGCATGCGCAGCGTTTCTGATTCGCGGTTAAACATGTGCTGGATCAGCACCTCGCGTTGCTCAGCCTTCATGCCGTGGAATTCGACGGCCATGCCGTAGGGCAGCGCCGCATTGTCCGCGTCCGGTGGGTCCGTATTGCGCTGGACCGTCGCGAAGGTTTCGACGTAACGGTTGTCTGACTCCAGGAGGAACTCGACGTACAGATGAGTGCCGGGTGCCAGTTGCTCGCCGCTCGAAAAGACCATGCCGTCCGCTGCGACGTCGCAAATCTGCGGCTTGCTGTTTACGAGCGATGCCTTGGTCTCGCGAAGTCCCGGCAGTTGGTTGGC
>CAZFVT010000047.1:0-14080 GCA_964522355.1 uncultured Woeseiaceae bacterium
CGTCATGCTGCTCGCCGGTATGGTGTTGAGCTCTCTCGTCTTTGGCTGGTTGCTGCAGGATTTCACACCCGCCCGGCTAATTCGTGTGATTCAGGGCGCGGCGGTCGTCACTCTCGTGCTGAACCTGATCGCGCTCTGGAAGCAGGAGCCGCGTGGACTTGCCATGCGCGTCGGCGTGTCGGACGCGCGAAGCTTCCGCGCCGCCTGGGGTGAGCTGCAGAAGCAGCCCACGGCCATGCGACTGCTGGTGGCAACGGCCATCGGCACCGCCGGCTTCACCATGCAGGACATCCTGCTCGAACCGTTCGGTGGTCAGATTCTCGGCCTGTCGGTGAGCGCAACCACCTTGCTCACGTCGCTCCTCGCGGGCGGCATGCTGATCGCCTTCATGGCATCGGCCCGAAGCCTCGGGCGAGGTATGGACCCGCATCGCCTTGCCGCCTACGGGGCGCTGCTGGGCGTCATCGCCTTCTCGCTCATTGCCATCGTGGGCGTCCTGCAGAACACCTGGGTGTTCGCGGCGGGCGTGTCGCTGATCGGCATTGGCGGTGGGCTGTTCGCGGTTGGCACGCTGACCGCGGCGATGGGCCTGTCGTCCGGTAAGAACAGCGGTCTCGCGCTCGGCGCATGGGGCGCCGTGCAGGCGACGGCCACGGGTATCGCGCTCGCGTCCGGAGGCGCCCTGCGCGATGTCGTTTCACGCATGGCTTCAAACGGGTCGCTCGGAGAAACGCTCGAGAGTCCCGTTACAGGCTATGCCTTTGTTTATTCGTTTGAAGTGTTTTTGTTGTTCGCCACGCTTGCCGCTATTGGTCCGCTCGCCGCGTTTGCGTCGAAGGATGAGGCGGCAAGGAAATCCCGACTCGGCCTGGCCGAGTTTCCAAGTTAGTCAAAAAGTGGAGGTCCGCCATGTCTAGCGGATTAGGAAGTATCGATCTAGTAGAAATTCTGTTTACCCTGTTCTGGGTGTTCTTTATCGGGCTGGTTCTTTACCTGCACCGGGAAAGCAAGCGTGAGGGTTATCCGCTTGTGTCCGATCGCTCGGCAAACATCAAGGTCCAGGGCTTCCCGGCGATGCCGGCTGCCAAGGAGTACAAGCTTGCTCATGGTGGCACGCAGCTCGCGCCGCGCGACGAAGCGCCTGAAGTGGACGTGCCGGCCAGGCCGGTGGCGAAATCACCGGGCAATCCGCTGGAACCCATCGGTGATCCGATTGGCCAGAACATAGGTCCGGGCGCCTACGCCAATCGTTCCGACACGCCGGATCTGACCCTGGACGGTCAGCCTCGGGTCGTGCCAATGCGGACGAATTCGAGCCTGCACGTCGACAGCAAGGACCCGGATCCTCGGGGTATGCCGCTGCTCGCTGCTGACGGCGAGGAAGTCGGCAAGATCTCCGACCTATGGATCGATCTTTCCGAGCCGATGATCTACTACATTGAAGTAGCCGGTGCAGAAGGCTCCACCATCGTTCCATGGAACTTCGTCGATCTCGACAAGAGCAAGGGCGTGGCCAAAGTTGATGCGCTTTATTCGCATCAGTTTGCCGGCGTACCCAAACTTCGGTCGCCCGACCAGATCACCCTGCTCGAGGAAGACAAGATCTGCGGATACTTTGCCGGCGGTCTGATGTATGCCGACGCCAAACGAGGGGAGCCAATCCTTTGAGCGAATTTGTCGAACACGACGGCGAAGCTGCACCGGGGTTGCCTGAAGACCTTCCGGCCAGCGAACGCCTCTTGTGGCGCGGCACGCCCGACTGGAAGGAGCTGGCCCGCAGCCGCTTTCACATCGCCAAGCTGGCAGTCTACTTCGGCGCAATCTTCGTGGTGCAGCAGTATCTTCAGTTCCGCGATGGACTGCCGGTCGATGAGCGACTCGCCAACGGCGCAGGGTTTCTGGCTTTCGCCGCAATAGGCCTTGGGCTGGTAGCCCTGTTCGCCAGGCTGACAGCTGGTGCGACGGTGTTCTCGATTACGAATCGGCGACTGGTGATCCGCTGCGGGGTGGCGATACCGCTCACCATGAATCTGCCGTTCTCGCGAATCGAGAAAGCCGATCTTCGCGAAACCCGCGACGGTTTTGGCGATATCAGGCTGACGACCGAGCCGGGTGCCAAGGTCTCCTATGTGTTGCTTTGGCCCTATGCGCGGCTGTTCAGCCTGTCCGGGGTTCAGCCGGTTATACGGGCAGTGCCTAATCTTGCACATGTTGCCGACACCCTCGGTCGAGCGCTGGAAGCCAATGCGGTGGATTCTGCCGCGTGGTCTGCGGCAGCGCGTCCGTCATCGGCGGAGCCGGTTATTCCGGAAGCGCCCGAGCCGGCGGACGGTGGACGCAAGTGGCAGCCGTACCCGACCGTCCCGCTGGCAGCAGCGGCCGGGCTGGTTGTCCTGTCCCTCGTCGGAACCGCGTGGATCGTGCTCTCCGAAGAGGCGGTGGAGTCGACCTTGCCGCAGGATGTGGTCTCGTCGGTGGAACTGCGATTCTTCGACCAGGCCGATGGCTCGGTACGCGTCGAGGATGGCGCGACCGGACAGCTGATTGAGGTCCTGGCGCCGGGCACCAACGGCTTTCTTCGTTCGACCATGCGCGGCATGGCCAGGGCGAGGGCTTCTGCCGGTGCAGGTGAGGAGGAGGCCTTCTCGTTAATGATGACGTCGACGGGCCGCGTCCTGCTGGTAGATCCGGTTACCGATCGGACCATCGACCTGTGGGCATTCGGGCCAACGAACGCGCAGGTGTTCATTGATTTCCTGCCGCGTAGCAGCGAACCGACCGTAAGGAACGCGCCGGATGCGGGGAGTGACATTGGTGAGAACGTGTCCGCGGCGGTCAGTCTGCCGAAAGAGGAGACGGGTCGGTGACCGATAGCGGCGTCGCAACAGTCAGCAACGAGTCCACGACCCAGGCGAGAACCGAAACGCTGTTGACGCCCCGGTTCTATACGACTGACTTCGACGCCATGGATAAACTCGACGTCGACCCGGTCCGCCAGGAGTGGGAGGAACTCATGGATGAGTTTCGCAACGACGGCAATCAGAACCACTTCACGCGCGATTCCTCGTTTGATGACGAGCTGCAGCAAATGTCGCTGTCACCGGAGCTCGAAAAAGAGTTCCTCGATTTTCTCGTTTCCTCCGTGACCTCGGAGTATTCGGGTCACGTCCTCTACGCGGATATCAAGCGTGCGATTGACAACGAGGACATTAGTGAGGTCATGGGCTTCATGGCTCGCGACGAGTCCCGTCACGCAGGCTTCATCAATCGCTCGCTGAAGGATTTCGGCATTCCGGTAAACCTGGGATTCCTGCGCAAGGCCAAGAAGTACAAGTACTTCAAGCCGAAGTACATTTTTTATGCGACCTATCTTTCCGAGAAGATCGGCTACGCACGCTATATCACCATCTACCGACATCTCGAGCGCAATCCGGAGCTCCGTTTCCATCCGATTTTTCGCTGGTTCGAGGACTGGTGTAATGACGAGTTCCGCCACGGTGAGGTGTTTGCCCTGATCCTGAAGGCCAATCCACATTTGCTGCGTGGCGGCAACCTGCTGTGGATCCGGTTTTTCCTGCTGGCGGTCTACGCGACGATGTACGTTCGCGATCACACGCGGCCGGCATTGCACGAGGCGCTGGGTTTCGACCCGACCGAATACGACATGCAGGTCTTGTCGGTAACCTCTGAAATTTCCAAACAGATATTCCCGTTCACCCTGGACATTGATAATCAAAAGTTCCGCGATGGGCTGGATCGCCTGGTAAGAATCAATACGGCTGTCCTTGAGGCCCGGGCGCAAGGGGGCATTGTCGGAGGCATCAAGAGAGCAGGGCTGGCTGTTGCCGGTGCATGGACCTTTGCGCGCCTTTACATGATTCCTGTCGTCGGCCATCAGCAGCCGGAGTCAGTGCGCCTGGTTCCCAGCTGGTAGCCGCCGGCTTTCAACCCGGAGAAGCGAAGCGTTGCCTGTGGAAATTGTCATTCCAATTGTGATCGCGGTTGCGGCCTGGTGGCTCAGCACCGTCGTCATACTCTATCGAAGCGGAATGCCGGTATCGTCTTTCCGGCGAACCTTCGGTGGGGCAACTGCGATGCTGATCGCGGGCATTGCGGCGGTCTGGTTTTACCGCAATGATCCGTCGCCGACCGGCGCCTACCTGTCTTTCTTCGGCGGGATAGCGATCTTCGGCTGGAATGAGGTGGCCTATCTCTTTGGCTTTGTCAGCGGGCCGAGGCCGAAGGCCTGTCCCGCCAGCTGCAGCGGCTGGCAGCGTTTCTCCATGGGCGTCAAGACCTGTCTCTATCATGAGATTGCAGTGGTAGCTTCGGTCGCTGCGGTTTACGCGATGACGGCGAACGCGGCCAACCGCGTCGCCCTGTGGACGCTCGTGGTGCTGTGGCTCATGCGCTGGAGCGCCAAGCTCAACATCTTTCTCGGCGTGCGCAATCTGCATACGGAGTTCTGGCCCGAGCATCTCGCCTACCTGAAGTCTTACGCCCGGCAGCGATCCATGAACGCGCTGTTTCCCTGGTCGATTCTGTTCTCACTGGCGATTGCCTTGTTGCTCGTTTCCGTGGCCGTGAATGGTCCGCTTGCCAGCGCAGAGCGCACCGGCGCCGTGCTGACCGCGACGCTGTTGTTCCTGGCCTTGCTCGAGCACGTGTTTCTGATGCTGCGCATCCCTGACGAGCTGCTGTGGTTACCCGGGCTCCAGTCACGACGGATGGCGGCACCCGACGGGTCAGCAACCGACGTCGGCAGAGACCTTTAACAAGGGAACGTTTCGACGACGGACTGGCGAGGCGTAAGAAACCGTGACTAAAGTATTCCCGTTCTCCGCGATTGTTGGCCAGTCCGACATGAAGCTCGCCATGATGATTGCTGCCGTCGATCGGACCGTAGGTGGCGTTCTGCTGTTTGGCGACCGGGGCACCGGAAAATCGACCGCCATTCGCTCGTTGGCCGGGCTGCTTCCACGAATGCGGGCGGTCGTGAACTGTCCTTTCAATCGATCGCCTGACGACCCGGCACTGGACCCGGCACTGGGTGTTGATCAGGGCGGAAGCGACGCGACCAAGAGCCGACTCATACCGGTTCCGGTTGTCGACCTGCCGCTCGGCGTGACCGAGGACCGAGTCGTCGGGGCGCTCGATATTGAGAAAGCGCTCGTTCACGGCGAAAAATCCTTTGATCCGGGACTGCTGGCGCGCGCCAATCGTGGATTTCTTTACATCGATGAGATCAACCTGCTGGAAGACCATATCGTCGACCTGTTGCTCGACGTTGCGGCGTCAGGTGAGAATGTTGTCGAACGCGAAGGTCTGAGTGTTCGGCACCCGTCACGCTTCGTGCTGATCGGCAGCGGCAATCCGGAAGAGGGCGAGCTGCGTCCGCAGCTCATCGACAGGTTTGGCCTCGCGGTTGATGTGCGCACGACGAACGACATTGCCGAGCGTGTAGAAGTTATTCGACGGCGGGACGCATTCGAACGCGACCCGGCCGGCTTCTGCAAGAAATGGTCACGACAGGATGGCAAATTGCGTCGGCAGATCGTCAAGGCGCGAGAGCAGCTTGAGTCCCTCGAGGCCGGCGACGAGATATTGGCCAAGGCGGCAGAGATCTGCATCGCGCTCGAGACGGACGGTTCCCGCGGTGAGCTGACCCTGATGCGCGCGGCCCGGGCCTACGCAGCGTTGCAGGACGACAGTTCGGTCACGCTCGAGCACCTCAAGGCTATTGCGCCGATGGCCCTCGGTCACAGGCTGCGGCGCAATCCGCTGGATGAATCGAGTGCCGGCGTTCGCGTTCAACGAGTTCTTGATGAGCATCTGCCGTGAAGCCGATGAACAGCCCGCTGACACTGCCGGAGTCCGATCTTGCGACTGCGGCGCTGTTGCTGGCTGTTGACCCAAACGGCCTGGGCGGCGCTGTCTGGCGCGGCCCGCCGGGTCCGGCGCGCGATGACTGGTTGTCCTGTTTCTCGTCATTGCTGCCCGAGTCAGCGCCGCGCGTGCGCGTCCCCGTCAACGTAACCGAAGATCGACTGCTCGGCGGACTCGATTTTGCGTCGACGATGGCGACGGGCAAGCCCGTTTACGCAACCGGACTGCTCGAGTTAGCAAACGACGGTCTCCTGATCATTGCCATGGCGGAGAGAATGGCGCCCTCCACCTGCGCGCTGGTCAACGGCGTACTCGACTCGGGGACGCTGGCTATCGAACGTGAGGGGCTTACCCGCGAAGCCCGAAGTCGTTTCGCCGTGGTGGCACTGGATGAGGGTCTCGACGACGAAGCGCTGGATGACTCGATGGTGGATCGGCTGGCGTTTTTCTTCGAACCTCAGGGGCAGGCGCCGTCGGTTGTCGAGACGTCCGCCTGGTCGGCGCAGGACATCCAGGAAGCCCGCGCCCGCCTTGACGAGACCGGTATCGATGATGCCGCAACAGAACAGCTGACACGAGCCGCCGCCGCTTTCGGTATCGCGTCGGTCCGAGCCGTCCTGTTTGCCGTTCGTGCTGCCCGGGCCTGCGCGGCGTTACGCAATGCTGCAACGGCCGACGAGAACGACCTCGGGGTAGCTGCGCGCCTTGTCTTCGCGCATCGCGCAACGCAGATGCCCGCCGAGGAGCCGCCAGAGCAAGAGCAGGAGCAACCGGATGATCAGGATCTCCCTGACGACGACAGTCGTCCCCAGGACAGCCTTGCGGACGATGTGATTGTCGATGCCGTCAAGGCCTGCCTGCCGCCAGGTTTGCTAGAGATGCTGGCGCAGGGACAGATCGATCGCCGGTCTCAGTCGTCAGGAAGTCGCGGTGGGCCCAAGGTGAGAAGCAAGCGGCGTGGTCGGCCAATCGGAACCCGGCAGGGTGAGTTGAACGGCGGCAATCGGCTGAACGTCCTGGCGACGCTGAAGGCGGCGGCGCCGTGGCAGTCTGTACGTCAGACTGGTCATACGGGTGCCGGGCAGTCCCTGCGGCTGCGCAAGGACGATATTCACGTCAATCGTTACGAAGATCGCAAGGAGTCGACAACGATCTTCGCGGTTGATGCGTCCGGCTCGCAGGCGGCACAGCGGCTGGCGGAAGTCAAAGGTGCGATCGAACTGCTGCTGAACGATTGCTACGTCCGTCGCGACCAGGTCGCGCTCATCGCTTTTCGCGGACAGCATGCTGACGCGTTGCTGCCACCGACGCGTGCGCTGGCGCGAGTCAAGCGCTCACTGCGTGCGTTGCCCGGGGGCGGCGGCACGCCGCTCGCGGCCGGACTGGACGCCGCTCGCGAGCTGGCGCTGTCGGAAGCTCGTCATGGCCGGGATGCCACCATCGTTTTGTTAACGGATGGCCGCGCCAACATAAATCGTGAGGGGCAGGCGGGCGCCGAAGCCGCAGAAAAGGATGCGCAGGAATCCGGCAACCTGATCCGCGCCAACGGCATTCGATCTCTGCTGGTAGACACCTCGAGGCGTCCGCGCCCGCGCGCACAGGCGCTGGCGAAGGCCATGAATGCGACCTACGTGCCGCTGCCGCGAGCCGATGCGCAGACGATCTCCGATACCGTGCAGAGGACCGTCGCGTGATGCAGCTCGAGCTGAACCAGCATGCCGGCAGCGAAGCGCGGAGCGCCGATACCCAGTCCACCGAGGCGCTGCCGGCGAACTGGCCGCTACGATCGTGGAGCAGGATTGTCCAGTCGGACGGCCGTGGCTGGCACGTACAGGAGTCCGGCGACGGTGAGCCGCTGCTCCTGCTGCACGGCACCGGTGCATCCACACACAGCTACCGGGCGCTGATGCCGCTGCTTGCAGAGAGCTATCGGGTTGTTGCCATCGACCTTCCGGGTCACGGTTTTACCGAACGCAGACAGGGAGAACCACTGTCGCTCGACGCCATGTGCTCGGCGATTGCTGGGCTGCTGGAGCGATTGGACCTGAAACCTCGGTGGGTCGTTGGACATTCAGCGGGGGCTGCGATTGCGCTGCGCATGAGTCTCGGTCGAAAGCTGTCTGCAGAGGCCATTGTCGGTCTGAATCCGGCGCTGCTGCCCTTTGGCGGACCGTGGCGGCGACTGATCAGTCCCGTCACTCGCCTGATGGCCGCCGCCGATCTGTCGTCAAGGATGATCGCCGGCATGGCGAAGGACCCGGCCGCGGTGCGCCGTATGATCGCCAGTACCGGATCGCATCTCGACGAGGAGGGCAACGAGTTCTATCGCGAACTGCTGATGCATACACCTCATGCGGCGAGCATCCTGTCGATGATGGCCAACTGGGAACTCGGCGGTCTGGTGGAGGAACTGCCGCAGCTGGATGCAAGGCTGACCTTGGTGACGGCTGAGCGTGACTCGGCGGTTCCGCCGTCACAGGTGCATCGAGTGGCTGAATCGAGCCCGGCGATCGAAGTAATCGAAGTGAGGGATGCCGGCCATTTGCTCCACGAGGAGCGACCCGAGTTTTCCGCGGAGCTCCTGGCTGAGGTATTCTGCCCCGGCGGGCGTTCGGTCGAGAATTCCGACAGGGAGATCTGACTATTTACGGCTATGACCTGAAATCGAGTTTGCGCTATAGCATCGACATGCGGGCCTGCCGCGAGGCGCTGAAAGAGGGGTCACACAGCTTCTACGCGGCGTCCCTGTTGTTGCCGAGCGAGTACCGCCGACCGATCACCGCACTTTACGCCTACTGCCGCCAGGCCGATGACGTCATCGATCAGAATCCGGATCCTGCGGCTGGTCTCGAGTTCCTGCACAAGCAGCTGTCCCGCATCTATGCCGATACCCCGGACGACGATCCCATTGAAAGAGCGTTTGCGGATCTCGTTCAGCGTTTTGAAATTCCATACGTGCTGCCGGCCGCCTTGCTCGAAGGTTTTGACTGGGACGTCAATGGACGCCATTACGAAACGCTGTCGGAAGTTTATTCCTACTCCGCGCGTGTCGCCGGCACCGTTGGCGTGATGATGGCCATGTTAATGGGGGCGCGAGACCCGGAGGTGTTGAGCCGTGCCTGCGACCTTGGGGTCGCGATGCAGCTGACCAACATCTGCCGCGACGTTGGCGAAGACGCCAGGAATAACCGCCTGTACCTGCCCGCAGAGCTGCTGCGCAGTTTCGACGTTAACCCGGAAGAATGGCTGAAGAACCCCATATTCACCGAGGGCATTGGCCGGGCGACAGAAACCCTGCTCGAGGTGGCGGAACGCCTCTATCTGCAGTCGGAATGGGGCATTTCCCAGTTGCCCGCGCGCTGCCGCCCGGGGATCTTTGCGGCACGTTCGATCTATGCCGAGATTGGCAGCGAAATCGAGCGGCGGGGCATGGACTCGGTGTCAGGCCGTGCCGTTGTCGACAGCCGCCGAAAGGTAAGCCTGCTGGCCGTCTCGATGCGCAAGGCGGTTACCGAAAGACCGAAGGACAACGCACCGACCTTGTCGGAGACGCAGTTTCTCGTCGAGTCCGTTTCGTCCTGACGAAAACTCTCCGCCCGATTGTCAGCGTTTCGCTGTCACCCGGGGCATACGAAACGGCAGCAGGCGTCGCACCCAGCCACTGCGGAATCGAAGCAGCGACAGGCTTTCATGCATGATCAATCGGTTCGACGGCGACCGCAGCAGGGACCTGGCGTAGAACGGCGTATCCTCCAGGGTTCGATCGACCGACAGCGGATCGGCGGATCGCGTCCGCCGATCAATACGCCAGCCGGTGCCGGGCAGCTTGAATTCCGGTGGCACATCCCGACGCGTGATCCCACCGTCTGCGTCGAAGTCGAGTGCCAGCCCGGTGCTGCTGCCATCCAGCAGATCGGCAGCGTAGGTGATCGACGCCTCGCCCTGGTCCCCGTGACGGCTCCAGTTCCATCCGGAGAAGTCTTCTTCCAGCGGCCGGCTGCCCCAGTTCGTATCGAAGTAGGCGGCACCGCTCCAGTCAACGTCAGGTGACTGCATGCGGACATGAATACGGCCAATCGGGCTGACCGGTTGCCAGTGGTGATGTCCGGCGGGATCCAGCGAGAACGCTTCGGGATTCAGGAATTCCGGCTCCACGATGAGCTGACCGATAAGCTTCTTTGCGAATGGCATACTGCGTTCGCAGATATCGATGATCAGCCGACCCGCGTCCCAGTGGATGGCGCTGGGTCCTACCTGGAATCGATCTGCTGACTGAGCAACGGCGGCCGAGTCTCGCTCCGTCATGGCCCAGAGCTTGCCGCGTTGCCGGTAGAGGCCGACGTTGATGGCGCAGTGGTCGAGCGCGACGCCATTGCCCTGGTTCTTGGCGCGAAAATAGTAGGGCGAAAACACGCTGCCGATGAAGGCGATGATGACGATGCCGTCCTTGCCGTCGTCGCTGATGCCGTCGACATACCACCAGCGATAGCCGCGATCGGGCACGATTACGTCAAATCGCGGGGTTTTCTCGTGTTCTTCGACAACATCTTCCACTGGTATTCCTCATCGGCCGCGTCCTGGCGCGAGGCAGAAGCGACCGGAATTGACTCAATTTTGCTAAGTGTCTATTCTAACTTACAGAATCAGATGACAAGATAAATTGACATAATTGAATCGAGGCCGTATGGACCCCAATACCCGCATCAAGTCCGCGCTGCACAATTTCATGCATTTCGCGTCCGGTCCGGCCTGTCCTCCCAAGCTGACTGAGGCAATGACCTACGCTGTTTTTCCTGGCGGTCATCGCATCCGTCCTCGCCTGTGTCTTGCCGTCGCCATGGCGCACGGCGACGACCAGCCGGAAATCGTTGACGCCGCGCTAAGCAGCATCGAGTTCCTGCACTGTGCGTCGCTGGTGCACGATGATATGCCCTGTTTCGACGATGCGGCGACTCGCCGCGGCAAGCCGTCGGTGCACGCCGCATTCGGTGCGCCGCTGGCATTACTTTGCGGCGACGCGCTCATTATTCTCGCCTACCAGACCCTGTCGCAGGTTGCCCATCTTCGGCCAGAGCGAACCGGGCGGCTGCTGGAGGTAGTCAGCAACGGCGTCGGCGCGCCTGGCGGGATTGTCGCTGGTCAGGCCTGGGAGTGCGAGGATGAGATCCCGACGCGCCAATATCATCGATCCAAGACCGGCGTTCTGTTCGCCGCGGCGACGATGGCCGGAGCGGCGGCTGTCGGTGCCGAGCATGAGCCCTGGGGCGTATTGGGAGATTGCATCGGCGAGGCCTACCAGATTGCCGACGACTTGCTGGACAAGTTTGGCGACCCGGACGTCGTTGGTAAGCCGATCGGGCAGGACGACTGTCACGACCGGCCCAACGCGGTTGCCGAGATGGGAGTGCAGGGTGCCTCCGACTACTTGCGTCGACGCATCGACGAGGCCGTCGACTCCGTACCGACCTGTCCCGGCGAGGCAGGCCTGAGAAAGCTGATCCACCAGGAAGCCAGTCGCTTCATGGAGCTCGCGCTCAAGAGCCGCGCGGCAGCCTGAGCGGGGCAACGCTGCCCTTTAACGCGGTACGCGGCGTGTCCGGAGACTGGTTCTTCAACCTCAGGAATCGCCTCCTGGGAAGTCCGGGGTTTCGGCGTTTCGCCGAAAAAACACCGTTATTACAATCCATTGCCCGAGATCGGGCCTACGATCTCTTCGCCATGGCGGGCGGCTTTATCCACTCCCAGGTGCTCGGCAGCTGCGTGCGCCTCGGCGTCTTCGAAGCGCTGCAGCAGGGGCCGCTGGAGGCTGAGGACCTGGCGACGCGCTGCGGCTTGCCGGCCGATCGGGCCCTGCACTTGTTTCGCGCGGCGTCCGCGCTGCGGCTGCTTGAAGCGCGGCCCGACGGCAGGTTTGGTCTTGGGGTCCTGGGTGCGGCCACGACCGACAACCCTTCGATTCTCTCCATCATTCGACACCATGAAGGTTTGTATCGCGATCTCGCATCGCCGGATGACCTGTTCCGCGGTGAGGCCGATGGGCAGGAGATGCAGGCCCTCTGGCCGTATGCCACGAGCGAGGAGCCGGGCGCCCTGGAGGCGGAGGATGTGGGGGTCTACACAACGCTCATGGCGACGTCGCAGGCGATGGTCGCCGAACAGGTGCTCGCTGCCTACAGCTTTCGCGATCATCGTCGCCTGATTGATATCGGGGGAGGGGCCGGGGCGTTCGTTCGCGCGGTCTACGAGCAGTGGCCGCACCTCAAGCCCACCGTCGCCGATCTGCCGGGCGTTGCGAATCTGGCTCGCACTGATCTGGAGGGCAGGGGGCTTGCCAACGCCATCGAAGTGGTGGCCGCTGATGTCACCGCAGACGAAATTCCGACGGGATATGACGTCGTCTCACTGGTTCGAATCCTGCACGACCATGACGACGATATGGCGGCGGCCTTTATCCGTGCTGCCCGTCGAGCCGTGACCGATGACGGCGTGTTGCTGGTCGCGGAGCCGATGGCGGACGCGCCCGGAGCGGGCCCTTTGATCGATGCCTATTTCAACGTCTATCTGCTGGCGATGGGCAGCGGTCGGCCGCGCCGGTCTGACGAACTGAAGGCCATGCTGGCGGAGGGTGGGTTCAGCCGCCAGCGAACGATTCGGACCCGAATTCCATTAATTACCTCCTTGATAGCTGCAAGTCCTTGAAACTGATTGTAAGTTTTAATTGACAATCAAACTTGTCAGAGTAGACTGACACATATGGAAAACCTGCCAACAGAGCGGGAGCCGGGGGAAGGGGTTTCGGCGCGAGCGGTTGTTTTTGAACAACCCGAAGCGCTGTCTCTTCGAGAACTTGACCTACCTGCGCCGGGACCGGGAGAGGTGCTCGTTGACGCCGAATTCACAGGCATCAGTACGGGCACCGAAAAGCTCCTGTGGCACGGCGATATGCCACCATTTCCTGGTATGGGTTACCCGTTGGTGCCCGGCTACGAAACGGTCGGGCGGGTGGCGGCCTGTGGGCCAGACGTCGACCGCGAGATCGGGGACCGGGTTTTCGTCTCCGGCGCGCGCTGTTACGGCGAGGTTAGAGGTTTGTTCGGTGGCGCTTCGTCACGGCTCGTTGCCGACGCGTCCAAAACCATTCACGTTGAGGACTCTCTCAACGAGGAAGCTATTCTGTTGGCCTTGTCTGCAACGGCGCATCATGCGCTGTTTCATAAAGACAGACGGGCCTTGCCAGAGCTGATTATCGGCCATGGCGTTCTCGGACGACTCCTTGCGCGGCTTACTATCGCTCTCGGAGGTTTACCCCCAACTGTCTGGGAAACAAGCGAGCATCGTCAGCATGGAGCGAGCGAATACCCCGTCACTCCGCCGGCCAACGACGACCGGCGGGATTATCGCCGAATCATCGATGCCAGTGGTGACCCCTCGATCCTCGATGTAGCGGTGCAGCAGCTAGCCAAGCAGGGCGAGATCGTCCTGGCCGGTTTTTATTCCAAGCCGCTTTCATTCAACTTCGCACCGGCGTTTATGCGCGAGGCAACGATACGAATCGCTGCCGAGTGGCAGCCGGCCGATCTCGTTGGCGTGACGACGTTGTCGAAGAGCGGATTCCTCGATCTTGCCGGGCTGATCACTCATCGGATGCCAGCCGAGCAAGCTGCACAAGCCTACGAGACGGCGTTCTCCGATCCCGCCTGCCTGAAGATGGTCCTCGACTGGAGGAAATTACCGAATGCTTGATAAGGCCAAAGTCACTGAACATCGCGTTGATCCCCAGATTGCCATGCGGGATCGGCTCCGTGAGGAGGCCTCGGTGGATCCCGATCCGGTGTCGACCGCTGAGCCGGCGAAAGAAACGCAAATCATCGCAATCTACGGCAAGGGCGGTATCGGCAAGAGTTTCACGCTGTCGAACCTGTCTTACATGATGGCGCAGCAGGGCAAGAAGATTCTGCTGATCGGCTGCGACCCCAAGAGCGATACAACCTCCTTGCTGTTCGGCGGCAAGAGCTGCCCGACCATCATCGAAACCTCGTCGAAGAAAAAGGCTTCCGGTGAAGAAGTTGAAATCGGCGACGTGTGCTTCAAACGCGATGGCGTATTCGCCATGGAGCTCGGCGGCCCGGAAGTCGGCCGGGGCTGCGGTGGCCGCGGCATCATTCACGGCTTCGAGCTGCTTGAAAAGCTCGGA
>CAZFVT010000048.1:0-14056 GCA_964522355.1 uncultured Woeseiaceae bacterium
ACGGCAGTCCCTCAAGCATCTTGAACAGCGCCAGTTCCGGCACGGCCTCGGCGACGCCGCGGTAGCCATCTGTAAACAACTGATCGAGTGCGGTACCACCAAACGTCGACATCCACACGAGGCCGATGATCGTTGGAATGATCAACACCCAGGTGATGAATTCGCGTACCGTGCGCCCGTAGCTGACCCGAGCGATGAACATGCCGACAAACGGTGACCACGATATCCACCATGCCCAGTAAAACGTCGTCCAGCCATGCAGGAAGGCGTCGTCTGTGCGGCCGACCCAGTTGCTGAGCGCGGGTAGAAAGGACAGGTAATCCACGACCGAGCCGGCAATGGTTGCCAAGATCACGGCCGTAGGTCCGGCAATGATGACGAACAGCCAGAGCAGGGCGGCGAGCCCCATGTTGATCTCGCTGAGCCGTTTGACGCCCTTGTCGAGCCCCGCGACGACCGAGACGAGCGCGATACTGATGATGACCACAATCAGGACCACCTTGGTCGTATTGGTGGCGGGAATGCCGAACAGGTAGTCGAGACCGCCGGCTATCTGCTCGGCGCCGTAGCCCAGGGAAACAGCCAGCCCGAACAGCGTCGCGAGCACGGCAACGATATCGACAAAGTGGCCGAAGGGACCCCATACGGCCTGACCGAACAGTGGAAAGAACGCGGACCGCAGCGTCAGCGGCATGCCGCGGTTGAAGCAGAAAAAGGCCAGCGACAGGCCGACGACGGCGTAGATCGCCCAGGCGTGCAGTCCCCAGTGCATGATCGCGGCCGACATGCCGAGCGCGCGTGCCGTGTCGATGTCGCCAGGATCAACACCGAGTGGCGGATTCAGCGTGTGCGTCACCGGTTCGAGCACGCCGAAGAACATGAGGCCAATGCCGACGCCGGCGGCAAACAGCATCGCAAGCCAGCCGGGGTAGCCATACTTTGGCGTCGCGTCCGCTCCGCCCAGCCGGATGCGGCCGAGCGACGATAGCGCGACGATGAAGCAGAACAGGACAAAGATATTGGCGAGTATCAGGAAGTACCAGTCGAACGAAGAGGTTGCCCAGACCCTGAGTGCCGCAAATGCGATCGTCGCCTCTTGCTGGAAAATCAGCGAACCGATAACGAGCAGCACCGCGAGGACTGCCGAAACGACGAAGACGGGATTGTGAATATCGAAGCCAAACACCTCGATATTGTGCTCGCCGATCTCGTGACCGATGTCTTCCTGCGCGGCATCAGGAGTTGGCAGTTCAGTATCCGGCACTGCGTACACCTCTATGGTTTGTTTCCTGGGTGGGTCCGCCGGCGCGGATCGGCTCACGGTCGGTCATGGCAGGTCGTCTCCGAGGCCGAAGCGGCGGCGAACGTCTCCGCCCAGCGCTTCATTGAGAGGCGCAAGCCATGGCTCGTAGTTCCGCCAGTAGTCGAGACCCGATGTGAAGATGGGCTGCCGTACCTGTTCTGAACTGGGCGTGCGCACCGATCGTTCCGTGCGATGGAAGTCGATGCACGCCGATTCGTACTCGAGCCCGCTGAATTTGAGGATACGGCGGACCTGGCTCTCGATGTCGGCCACCACGTCCTCGTACTGCACACGCAGCACCTTGCCGGGCAGCACCTCGTTCCAGTGATCCATAAGCTCGACATAGTCGCGGTAGTAGCGGCCGGCATCGCCCAGGTCGTAGGTAAATTCCTGTCCCTCCGCGAACAGCTGTTTGTAACCCGAGAAACAGCAGGCCATCGGGTGCCGCCGCGCATCGATGATTTTCGCATTCGGCAGGATGAGATGAATCAAGCCAATGTGCCGGAAATTGTTTGGCATCTTGTCGATGAAAAACGGTGCATCCTGGCGATGAATCCGGGTTGAGTCGATGAATTCGCGCCCGAAGGTTTCGAAGTCGTTGCTCGTGAGGTCCGCAAGTATTGCCGGGTAACCTTCACCGCCGGCACGCCTCAGGCGCTGCGACAACGACAGGATGTTAGGCAACTCAAGCGTTCCATCGACCAGCGAGTGGGATGACAAAATCTGCTCGAGCAGCGTCGACCCGGCGCGTGGCAGTCCAAGGATGAATATCGGATCGGGCGCATCGTACCCGACTCCCTCACGCTCTTTGAAGAACGACGTTGTGCAAAGCGCTCGCTGCTGCGCGAGCTCTTCCGTCATCTTGTCGGCATCGTAGCTGCCTTGCGCCCGTTTCAGGGCGTTGCCGCGGGCGTAGTAGTCGAAAGAGGATTCGAATTCTTTCTTATCTTCGTAGGCCTTGCCGAGCGCAAAGCAAAGGTGCACACGATCCATGTGCGACAGGTTGGTTCTTTGTTCCTGCGCATGCATCTTCGCGATCTCATCGTCGCCGAACTCGTAAACCTTGAGATTCGACAGCGAGTAGTACGCCTCACCGTGTTGCGGCGCGTTTGCGAGCGCGGCTCGGTAGGCGTCCACGGCGTCCTCGTAGTTGCCTCGGGTCTTGAGGGCGTGACCTTTCGATGTCAGGGTGACCGGGTCGCCTGGCAGCCGTTCGAGTACCTTGTCGAACATGGCGAGCGACGTGTCAAAATCGCCGGTCTGCATGCTCTCGATGGCAAACAGCGACTGGAATTGCGGGTTGTCGGGTGCGCGTTCGAGCAGCTGCGTGGCCTGCTCGAGCGCCTCGCTGAATTTCTGCCGCTTGCGCAGGACCTGGATGTAGTCCATGTGTGCGCGGATGTTATCCGGCTCGAGCCTGCGTGCCGCTGAGAGCAGCCGTTCGGCATCGTCGAGTACGCCCAGCCTCAAGCCAATGTCGGCGAGCAGGCGCATTCCCTCGACGTTATGCGGAACCTTTTGCATGAATCGCCGGCACAGTTCTTCTGCCTTGAGCAGCTTGCCTTGTGCGACGAGATCTATCACGGCGACGAGCGGCCGTGGCAGGCCCTTGAGATAATCGAGCTGGGCGCGGACGGGTGCGGCGCGCGTCTCGTCTCCGCGCTTTGCCAGGATCTCGAGCTGTTCTCTCCAGCTCGCTTCGAGGGCCGGATTGCAGCGACTTGCCCTCGAGTAGGCGGTCAGTGCCCGGTCCAGCTGGCCCATGTCGCGGAAGTTGTGTCCTTCCTCCTGATACGCCCGTCCATGCTCTGGCTGCAGACCTTTGAGGCGTCCGAGAAGCGCCAGCGACTCATCGAACTCGCGGCGATAGCGTTGGCATACGGCGCTCATGTAAAGCGCCTCGGTATTGTCGGGGGAGGTCTCGAGGCAGGAGGCAAGGTCGTCGAGCGCCTCGGCAAAGCGTTTGCCGACGATCTTTTTCTGAATCGCTTCCAGGTCTGGTATGGGGCGAGCGGCCGTCATGGTTCCCTCATCTTGAAGTCAGCACGGCGTCCCCTGGCGAGGGACGCCGTGCCGTTTCAACGAGCGATCGATCTTCGGATCAGAAGTCGAACGTGGCCCGAACGCCGAAAGTGAGCGGCTGCGCGTAGGTCACTGCCCGGCGGTCGAACACAAAGTTTCGGGCAACCTCGGCACGCTCGTCCGTCAGGTTGTTGACGAACAGCTCAGCTGACCACGTCTCAGCCGTAAGGCCGGCTGTGACTGACGCCATCGTCCAGCCGTCGATCTCGTCGCGATTTATCACAATGATGTCGCTGAACGATTCCGATGACCATGAAACGATCGGCATGATGTGTGCCGTCAGGTCGCCTGCGCCGAACGGCCATTCGTAACGCGCTCGCAACGTACCCTGGAACTCTGGTGCGAAGGCCAGCGTGTCGCCCTGGCGAACGTCGTTGGTGGGCGTAATGACTCTCGTTATCTCCGTATCGAGCAGCGAGAACGCGCCGGAGAACGTCCATCTCTCAGACCAGGCCGGCAGCCAGGTAAAGTCTCCTTCGAGCCCGGTGACCTCGGCATCGGCCGCATTGTCCGCGAAGAATAAATTCGCGATGCTCGGGTCGAAAATCGACGTTTGCAGCCGTTCAATGTCGACGTGGAACAACGCCGCATTCAGCGAGAAGGTGCTGTCGAAGAACATCGACTTCGTGCCGATCTCGAAATTGGTCACGTCATCAGTATCGAGCGCGAACGGCACCGTGTAGTTATTCGGTCCGGCCGCGCCGCCAGGGCGGTTTAGCAGTCCGGCACGGAATCCCTCGGAGATCGTGGCATACCACATTTGATCATCGGTCGGCCGCCAGGCACCCGTAATTTTGAAGATCGTACCGTCGGTGGCCGCCTTATCCGGCGCGCCGACGTCGTTATCCGGGGCGAACTGGGCGGAGATGTTGGTGCCGAATGCCTGGAAGTCCGTCGTGCTGCCGAAGTTGAAGAAAGAGCCGTTGGCACTGCCTTCGTAGTCGACTTCGATGTCATACCAGCGAGCGCCCACGGTCACGGCGAACTGCTCGGTGAAATCGTAGGTGATCTCGCCGAATACACCCAGCTGCTCGTCTGTACGCAGGATGTCATTGCGAAAGATGACGCCTTCAGGGAAGGGGCCCGCGTCGCTGAAGTAGCCCGGGGCGGCGTTGCAGCCATCCTCAGGTCCAACCGCAGGATCGCAAGGGACGTCTGGATTGGTAAGCGGGAAATTTGGCGCAAAACCGTTTCTGACCGAGGCCGGGTAGGTGAAATCAACACGCTCTTTCAGCTCGAGGTCCTGGTAGAAGACACCACCCGTAAAGCGCAGGGACTTCGTCTGATCACTCGTAATCCGAAACTCATGGGTGATGGATTCGAGCTGCGTTTCGCTGGTGACAAACAGATTCGGTGCCGGGCACGTGCCGGCGGGATCGAGGTCCCCCGGGTATGTGACCGACGAATCGCAGATGTAGTACGGCAGGTACTGGCCGACGAACAGGTAGTCCGTGTAGTCAACTATCTGGTCGGTCTCACGGTCGGTGAAGGCCCCCGTGTAGAGAAGCTCGAGTTCACCAACCAGGGCCGTCGCGGTCCAGGCGGTGTTGCCGAATGTGTCCTCGATCGAGTCGGGCGAAAAGCGCTGCACTTCAAGGTCACCGAGATCCGGGTCGGCGAAAAACACGCCGTCGGAATCGATGTCCTGCTGTGTATGCGCAAAATCGAGCCGCAGGCGGTCGTTGACATCCCAGCGTGCGCTGATTCGACCGCCCGTGTAGGTCGTATCATTGATGTCCTTGGCGACGAGGTCCGAGTTGTCAGCCTCGAGGAAGGTGACGCCGTCAAGGTTCGCACCAGCCTGGAAGCCCTCGCGCTCGGCGCTGACCGGGACACCGTTCAGTCGGACGGTGCCCTCAGGGCGGAAGCGGGCGCTGTCACGCACGGTTCGCGTGCCGGCGACGTTGTCGATCCAGCCGCCCTTCGTGTCGGTGTACAGCACACCGCGCAGCGCGAACGAATCCGTGAGCGGCACATTGAGCATGACCTCGAGGTTGCCGACAGAGCCGCCGTCGCTGATCGAGCCGGCGCCGACGCTGGCGCGGCCATAGAAGCCGTCGAAATCAGGCTTGTTCGTTATAAGTCGCACGTTGCCGGCTTGCGAGCTGCCGCCGAACAGCGTGCCCTGTGGTCCGGAAAGGACCTCGATGCGCTGCAAATCCGCGGCGTAAACGTCGAGGTTTCGGCCGGGTTGTGCCAGGGGCTGTTCGTCGAGGTAAAAGGCGACGTTCGGGGAGAGTCCGGCGACGCCGGCTGTCGTCAGGTTCGGCGTCGTTGAGGCGATGCCGCGAATGTAAATTGTATTCTGGCCGGGGCCGCTGCCGCCCGCCGTAACCGAGGGCAGCTGCAGGACATAGTCGGCAAAATTCGTGATGCCGAGTTCCTCGATGGCGTCTCCGCCGAGGGCGGAAACGGCAATAGGTACGTCTTGCAGCGACTCTTCAACTTTTGTCGCTGTGACGATGACTTCTTCAATTTGGCGTCTGGGAGCCTGATCCTGCGCGATGGCGGTCTGGGCGGTGAGTGCGGTGGCGATGGCTGCGGATATTGCTGTTCTTCTCGGTTTAAAACCGGCTGGCATAAGTCCTCTTTTTGGAGTTTCAGTGGCGAAAATCGCGAACACCCTAACATGCGATGAAATTTTTTTCCGACCGCGCAGGGATCCAGGGGAACGGCGAGCCCGGTCCCAGCACGCACTTCGAGGCGGAAACTGCTTTCTGGATTCCGCCGCTACGGCTGGTCTCATGAGTCCTTGCACGGCTCGCGAGTGTCTGGCAGGAACGCGATTGCCGAGACCATGAAGGGGAAGCGGTTGACCTCAAAAGCTCCCACTCGAAGTAGTACCGCCGGCCCGCGGATTTTCAGAAGGTGGTTTGAATCGTCAGGATAAGACGCCGATATCGGCTGCTGCAGGAATCCTGAGTCAATTCCAGCGATCCGTCGATGGTGGTGCCGTCGAACCGTTGCCGTACCCGGCAGCGACTTGCGTCGAGGGTATTGTCGGAGTCCAGTCGAAATGTCCAGTTGCCGAACCAGACTTTCTGAACAAACGCGTTCAGGCGGCGAGCAGGATCGTTTCGGGTGATGGTGACGATATCGATGTCGTAGAAGCCACCGAGAAAAGGGTAGCGGTAATCGAAACCGTAGCTGAAGCCATGGGCAGCCACATCCTGGCGGAATTCCAGCCGGGCCCGTCCTCGCTCATTGATACGCTGCTTGGTACCGAGAAATGGGTCGACGATTTCGGAGTCGCGCAGGTCGACTGTAGCCGTAACTACAGCGTTGGGTAGCCTGAAGGGCGTCAGGCGTAAACTGGCACGATTGGACCAGACCCAGGTCCTGGCAGGTCCCACGTTGCCCATCGCTGACAGAGGCTCATTGGGGTCTGTCGTTGCGTTGATTCTGCCGATGTAATTATCGATGTCTGAGTAGGACAGTTTGCTGGAGAGAACCCCGCCATCGTTGGGCAGGCGGTACTCCACTTCAAGATCGTAGTTCCAGCTTGTCTGGGGCTCGATCTCCGGATTGCCGGCCAGCACGTCCCGGTCGCGATCTTCTTCATTGGTTGTGGTGGCAAACAACGCAAACGGAAGTTGTTCCACCCGACGCTGTACGGTGGCGCGAATTCGGAAAGATTCAGAGATGTTGAATCGGTAGTCCAGTGACGGTCGCCAAAACTGGAAATCGCGTACCTTGTTCACCGCCCCGGATTGGGAAATCTCGGACGTCTCGAAAACCACGCTGCTCTCCAGCGAGCTGCGTTCGCTGAGCGTCCAGTTATGAAACAGGAAACCCTCGTATCGAATTTCCTGTACGCCGGTGCCAGGATTGGAGGCAGACGGCACGGGCGGTAATCCGCCGTATTCGTCCGAGGGCGGTTCGGTGCCGGATACACTGCCGAGTAGCAGGCTTGAATCCAGTTGGGTGTCGGCACGCTCCAGACCCACGCGCATCGACTGATTCGAAGCCAGGGGAAAGTTGAAGTTCCCCTGGGCGATGTATTCGCTGCGCTCCCGCTTGGAGTCGATGAAAAGTACCTTGCCTAACGGTTCGTCGGCCGGATCAGCCACGAATCGCTCGCGCACGAAATCACGAACTTCGTTGTTCGCGAGCATCAGCAGGGACAGGCGCGACCCGCCGTCGAAGCGAAACTCATAGTCGCCGCCCACCTCCCAGTTGCTTTGCTCGTTCTCGATCAACTCCTCCTCAACGCTGTCTATCGCACCGACGTCGGTGAAATCGACAAAGTCGCGCCGGATGGGTCGCGGAAAGTCACGCTCGCTGGCCTGCAGATTCAGCTGGGTGCGGTGTGGTCCGCGGGTGTAACCCATGTTGGTCGAGAAGGTGAGCACGTCCTGGTCACGGATGTTGGTTTCAAACAAGGTGCCAAGTGTCTCCCCGTTCGGGCCCAGGCGTACCTCGCGGTTGTCCCGGTTTTCGTAGTTGGGGCGCAATTCAAGACTGACGAGGGACTGAAAGCCGCCGCTCTGATACGACCAGGCTGCCGAACCTCCGGTTTCGAAGGTGTCGTCATGATTGAGACGATTGACGAGTGTCACCGTGGTGCTGGAGCGGGATTGTGCTTCAGTGAGAACGATATTGATCACTTCACTGGCACCACGCACATTGAGTGCGCCAGACGTGTCGCGAATGATCTCTATGCGCTGTATGTCGCTGGCGGGAAGCCGGTTCAGCAGGTCCTGTGTCGCGTTGTTCTTGCCTGCAACGCGCTCTCCATTGATGAGCAGATTGCCGCCTGTTCCCAGGCCGCGATCACCGTCGTTTCCGGATCCACCGGTGTCGAGATTGAGACCGGGGATACGCTCCAGCATGTCGTTCGCTGTCAATGGGTTGTACTGGGCGAAGAAAGCCGCCGGATAGACCACGGTTGAATCTGCGTTGCTCGGCGTTTCAGATTGCTGTTCTGGAGGAGTGGAAGGTGCAGGCTCGGTATCCGCTTCCTGCCCAAAGCTCGGCGGCGCTGCGACAAGCGCAAAGATGGCAAAAAATGTCCGGCTCATGACCGTCGATTCGTTATCCCGGGAAGTTCCGGAGACAGTTTACTCAATCGGTGTTTGGTAGATAGACATTTGAAGTTCAGGACCAGAGCCCTGGCCATGGAACGCGATCGAGATACGTGAACTGACCCCGGAACTTAGCTCGCTTGGCGTTACCGGCCTCATGGCGGTGATGCTGACGGATGCTTTTCGGATCGTCGACAAACTTCGGTTGGACGCCGGTAAGTAAGGCGTCAACCTCACAGTAGCGCGACGGATTATTGCTACTTGAGTATGTAGACAGCCCCCGAGATATTCAGCTCACTCTCGTTTACGGATTCGTCACAGCTGAGCTGCACGGATGGAATGCTAATGATATCGCCGGGGATCAGGCCATTGATCATGCGCTGGGTAACATCCGCGAAGCGAGCGCCCGTGTTTCTAACGAACATAGGGTCCTGGCGTTTCCTGAGCAGGATAAGCTCAACCGACTCAATCTCGCAGGATCCACCCGACGGCCCACCGTACATGGCGAACGTCACTTCGTTCCGCGCCCTGAAAGCTCCGGTAGAGACAGCGCCCGAAGGAAGATCTCCTAAACGTACGACGACCCCGATTCTAGGGTGTTCCGGCAGATCCCGAAGGTCGTCCAGGTTGGGATCGAGCTGAGGCAGCTGTTCGGTGTTCATCACACCGGGATCAATAGTGGCGGGTGCCGAAGTATCCAGATCCAGCGACGTCGAAACGGGGCGGGCCAGTGAGCTGTTGTTGCCCGGAGCAGGGGGGCGAATCACCGCGCCTCCATCCGCCTGTATGGCATCAGGATCGTCACCGGTAGCGGAAAGGTCAATCTCATAAGTTCGGGAACTCAGTCCGCCACGCGGTCCCATGTGTTCGACGAAATGAATGGTGTCTGGCTCGAGCCCCTTGGCGACCTTCATCATCACCCGCAGCGGAAGCACCTCGCCTGGTCGTGTTGTCCAACTCACACTTTGGTCGTAGTCTCTCATCCAGACGTCCCGGACGTTCGCACGAATACCGGGCAGCAGGACGGCGCTGTTTCGATAGATTGCCGAGCGAATGTCCAAGTTCTCGTTAAGTCGATTACGAGCGAGAAACTCGATCATCAGTATGTCGGTTGTCTCGGACGGAATATAACTACCCAATCGTTCCTCCGCGTAAGAGTAACCGATGATTTGGATGTCGGTGCCGCCCAGCGGGTACCAGACACCGAGCTTGCCGGGCACGGAAGGTTCAATCGTGATGCCGTCCGGTGAGATATCCCGGGGCAGGCTGCGTTCAGTATCGAACCGAAAACGCGGACCGGGCGCCTCGCCGTGACTTGCATCGCTGATGTAGGCCTCCACAACGTCCGCAGATAAGGGCACCCGAATTACTGCGTCGACGACCATGGTTCTTCCGGGCATGAGCGTGTCGTCGACCGCTTCGTCCGTGCCGGCGTGGCGCAGCCGGATGTAGTCGTTATGGGTGCGCGCTCTGCGATCTGTGATGAGGATCTCAAGCGTGTCCTTGGTGATCTCTCGAGGCGGCCCTGATTCGTTGAGAATGCTGAGGGTGAGGATAAAGAGTTTTTCGTCGGCGGCTACTCCAGCGCGGGCATCAGCGTTGTTAAGCGCCAACGCGTAGCGACCACCGCCGACACTAGCCTGCAATCGTGACGGATTGCTTGAATTTTCCGCGGCAATCGGTGCGAGCTCACCGGGGCTGTAGATTGCTTGTTGGGCGAAACTGGTGGTGTACGGGAAAATGATCAGCAGGCCCAATATGGCGATCAGGACCTCTCGAGAGTCCAATGGGCTGGCGCTCGTACGGGGCATTCGATAATCCTCAGTGATTCAAAATTCGGCGCGATGCGCGCCGTGCTTAAGGACGACATCGCCAGAGCATCATCATTGGAGCAGGTAGCCAGACCGCTGGCAAATTCCGGTCTCATTCAGCGCCCGTGAGGATAGCCATACTCCGGCGATGCTATCAGGCACCTTGCCGTGGCTAGGCTCTGTCTGTGCGCCGGAGAGTCAGCTGTAGGCCGTTCGATGACATTGCTTGGCAGCCGGCCGCCTGAAGCAAGTGTGGGTTCCAGCTGTCGAAACATGGACGTCGCACCCCGTTTATCGGCCGACAGCGCCTGCTGCACAAGGCCAGACGCTCGCCTGCCTGCATCACGGAAGACAGCTAAATCTGACGACCTCTGCGTGGTTCTAGAGCCCAACTTCTGTGTATTAGTTGGGTAGTTGAGGATGTGATTCTCCATCGAAAGCACGGATTTGTGCGTTGCTCCCAAAATGGGACCATGGTAGCTTGTGCTGAATGCGGATCATCGCGAGACGAACGCTTCGCGTGTTCTGGGAGAAACATCCGACTGCCGCCGGGCCGCTCAAAGCCTGGTATCGAGAAGCCTCGCAAGCGAATTGGGATGGCCCTGCGGCCGTCAAACGTCGATATCAGCATGCGAGCTTTCTCGCTGGCAATCGAATCGTCTTCAATATTGGCGGAAACAAGTTTCGATTGGTGGTGCACGCCAACTATGCCTACAAGGTCCTGTATATCCGTTTCGTCGGTACACACGCCGAGTACGACAGAATCAGCCCGGAGGCTGTCTAGCAATGAATATTCGTCCAATCCGTAACTCAGATGACCATGAGAGCGCTCTGAAACGCATCGAGACGCTTATGTCGGCCGAGTACGGCTCGCCTGAGGGAGATGAGCTTGATGTGTTGACGACGCTCGTGGATGCGTACGAGCGAGAGCATTTTCCAATAGATGCACCGGATCCAATCGAAGCGATTCAATTCCGTATGGAGCAAATGGGTCTGGATCGGAAAGACCTGGAACCTTATCTAGGATCACGTGCTCGGGTCTCTGAGATTCTGAACCGGCGTCGGGGGCTTTCACTGGCGATGATCCGGTCGTTGCATAAGAACCTGGATATTCCACTGGAGGCGCTCATTGGTTCATGAGCACGGTATCCCTTGTGCCAGCAAAATGCGTGTAATGTATATTATGTTAAATAATAGCTTCACCCAGATAAGGGATGCCGCGGAATTGCTATTCGATCAGGTTAAACGCCCGCTTCTTCCGTGACTTGCCGTTCACGATCAGCTCCGCGTAGTGAATCCCAGGATACAGAGTGCGCGTAGTGACTGGCCGGAACGGCTGCCGTTTGGCGATTTCGAACGACTCGCCCTTACGGAAGTCGCCATTCCGGACTGCAAACACTTTCGCAGACAAACTGCCGTTCGCTTTCAGGTAATGAATCTTTAACGTCACCTTGAGTCTTTGATCGGCCAGCGACGTGAGCGTCGCTCGCCACTCGAAGTTGTCACCTACTGCGACGGTCTTCGAGATATCTTGCTTTGATAGCCGGAAATTCGGCTCAGTCGTGTAACCGAGCAACTCCAGTGCCGCCGGGTAATCCTGTTTCAGCAGCGTACGGAGGGAGTGCCGGATCATCCAGCCGAGCTCCTGGTCGTGTTGTTGGCCTTCGCGTCGCCAGCGTTCGAGCGTTTCAATGATGCGAGCGGGATCGATTCTCGAAATGTCGTTTAACGTGTTGGCCACGGAACGCGTCACGTAGCGTGTTTGGTCCGCATACAGTTTGTCCAGGACGTCGATGATCGCGTCGACGGGTACATGCGCTCGCATGGCCCACGGAAGGAACGGACGGATGCCCTCCGACGCCAGGCGGCGTACGTGGTAGTTGGTATCCGCAGTGCATTTGTTCACGAAAGCCAGTGTCTCGTTGGGAAAATGTTTCAGGAACGGCCGGATTGCACCTTCAGAGGAAAAGCGTTTGGTGGCCTCGCGAAGAAATTCGAGCGACTCACCGAGGAATTCGGTTTTGCATCCGTGTTTCGCGACGTATTCTCCGGGCACCACCCAGATGAACTTACCGAAGTCGTCATCTGTGCGTGTCGGATCCAACGGTTCTGGTAGCGCGTCGTGGAGCGCCCTGCGCGCCTCGGTAAACGTTGCTGGCAGGTACGATTCAAGCACCGTTACGATCCAGGCAATGCGTTCTTTGAGTTCCAGATCGGCAAACCGATCCAGCACTTCGCGTTCGAACGCGGCGCGGCGGAACCGCGGCAACACCCCTGCCAGCCGCCCGGCAAGTTCGCCGACCGACTCGGCGTTGAATAGCTGGTCTTTCAGCGAGAATGATGTTTCTGCCTTGATACCCATTTTCTCTCGTAATTGGCTGCTCAACCGCTCCGATTCGAACAGGAAAACCGTCGCCTGATAAGCCCAGGGTCTGCGGTATCGGTGTCGGGTGTTGGTAGCGCCTACAGATTGGAAGCCGTGATTGCCGTGCAGCAGGCAATGGTCCGACCCGAAGTGCCGGTCACGTTAGTCAGGAACGATCGCTACAACGCGTGCCGGGCCTCCTGAGCCGCCAGTAACTTTCATCGGCAAGGCGATCACCGTGGCGCCCGTTGGCGGCACGAGATCAAGATTGGTGAGGTTTTCGAGCCCGGCGACGTTCATGGCCGCGACCGTGCGATGAACCTGGAAATCGGATGATTGGCCCAGATCGATTGACGCCGTGTCGACCCCGAGAACGACTACACCACGCTCCTCGGCCAGGAACTGTGCCGCCTCGACCCCGAAGCTCGGAAAAGACAGTCTGCTGGCATCACCGGGAGTGTCGTCACCCAGGTACGCCAGTGTATCTGGCCAATACTGGCTCCAGCCGGTTCGCAAGAGCACGATGGACTCTGCAGCGATTGGCCCGTGCTCCGATTCAAACTCCGCGATATCGGTTATCGAAAGTCGGTAATTTCGATCGCTCTCAGCCATATCCGCAACGTCGATGACGTACGCAGGCCCAATGAGATTCTCAAGCGGCAACGCCTCACTGGTCATGCCATCCGCGCTGAAATGATACGGCGCATCCAGATGCGTGCCACCGTGCTCGGGCGTGCTGACCGAGTATGCTGAATAGAACCAGCCGCCGTCGGTCTCCCCTTCTGAAATCGTTTCAAATCCGAAGGTGGTCGGTGCGGTCGGCCAGTAGATCGTTTGCTCGTCGTAGCTGTGAGTCAGGTCAACGATGCGCTGACTGTCGGTTGTTTCCGATTCAAGGGAGCAGGCTGAGGTCAGTACGCCCAGGGTTGCGATGAGGATCAAATGGATCCTGTTCATAGGACGCTTCCGGCTATGGGGAAGAGCCGAAGTTACTACGACAGCCGGGGATCTACAAAAGCGCCGGGTAGTGGCGAGATCCACGCTGTCGGTTTACCGGTCTGGACGCCGTCATTTAGAGGCACATGGCAGGCTTGTTGATGCCTATCATTGATGCGGTCGGACGCAGTCCGCCCGGTTTCTGCCTGCAGGCCTGACAGGCGCTACCAGGTTCAGATTGCGGTTATCGGTAGCCGTCGAAGGTAATCGGCATCAGCCAGATCTCGGTGATGACGCGGTTGTTGTCCACGCGGAACGTCACCCACCTTCCGGGCCGTAGCCGGGCACGGCTGACGCTATAGGATTCCGGCGAATGCACGACGAGGTCTGCGGAAAACACGAACGATGAATCATCGATGATGATCCGGTGCTCCGCCGTGACGACCTGATCGATCGGGCCGTAATCAAGCTTTTCGCCGACCGGATAATAAGACGGCAGGTTTTGCGCCATGGCAGTGCTTGCCAAAACCGTAAC
>CAZFVT010000049.1:0-14012 GCA_964522355.1 uncultured Woeseiaceae bacterium
AGAGGGGCCGGGTGTGTTTGTGGGCGGTGGGCGTCGCTAGTCGGCGGCGGCTGTTCCCGACATCTCGACGGTCAGCACCAGCAGGTCGCGCACGCTAAGCGCTCCACCCATCGCCGTGAACTGCGACAGGCCGAGGGCGCCGTGCAGTATCTCGAACTCGCCGCGAGCGATAAAACTGTCATCGGACAGCTCAATGGTGGCGGGGACAGTGACTGTCATCTCCTGATCCTTAACCATCATCGTGGTCACGATGCTCGCGTCATCGAGGCTGCCCTCGATGGACTGCGACTTCACCGTCACCGTTGAGTGGTTTTCGCCGTCCAGCAGGTTTTCACTCAGCATGTTTTTCCGCGTGCCGTCCTTGTCCTTCTGCGGCACTTCGTCTTCGAACAGCTCACCTTCTTCCGCACGCTCGTCATCGTTGTCCACCTCGAGCCCCGCCACATCGAGGGTGAACTCAAAGCTCGTATCGAGCGGATCGGCACCAACCTGCACGCCGCCGGTGATGCCGTGATGCGAGATCACGTGGTGGTGGCCAAAGCGCTTTAACGGACCGTCAGGCCAGGCCAGGACGCGAATGTAGCTCGCGTCGCTATCGATCTCGAAGGTTCGGGTTGAACCGGCATCCTGTGCGTGGCTCGTAAGCGTTGCCGTCAGGAACAGCGCGGCCATGGGTAAGGACATAATGCGCATGAGACTATCCCGTTTGAATCAGGCCGGTATTTTAGCGACGCAAAGCTGAACAATCACTGAAGTCTTTGGGTCATATTGGCATACGAAACGCTCGATGGAACACGCTGCTCCATCCTTTGTCGTAGGATGTGAATATCCTGATGGAACAGCCTTTTCGCGCGCTGCAGCGCGCGTTTCAAGCAACGATATCTATACGGGTTTTCACGGTTGAAAATCGCGACCCCAAGGGTCAGGATACGCACCCCAGCCCGGCTCCTCGCGTCCAGCGACAGCCACTTGAGGACGAAAAAACCATGGCAAATCAAGCAATGTGGACGACGATCGCCACACTTACTGCCGTATTGGCGGGTGGAACGGTCCAGGCTGCCGAATGGCAGATGGTGGAAGATTCGAGCACGGTTCGGTTTATCGGCGTGCAGGAGGGCTCAGCCTTCCGCGGGCGCTTCCGGAGCTTCACCGCTGAGATCGACTTCGATCCGGCCGACCCGGGTGCGGGCAAGATTATCGGTGTCGTTGGCATGGACTCGGCACGGACGGGCGATGCAGAGCGCGATGCGACCCTGCTCGAGGCCGACTGGTTTGATCCGGAAACGCATCCGGAGTCGCGCTTTGAATCAGAACGCATCGAGAAACTCGACGACGGTACCTACGCGGCGCACGGCACGCTGACCATCATTGGTAACAGCAACCCGGTGACGATGGCATTCGAGTTCAACGTCTCCGGATCGGAAGCAGAGTTCTCTGGCAGCTTCGACATCCTTCGCCTCGACTTTGGCGTCGGCTGGGACGCCACCAACTGGATCGACAACGAGGTTGGCGTCCAGGTTGAACTGAAACTTACTCAATAGCTCGTGTCGGGGGACATTCAATGAGCAATCAACGGCCTGGCCTACCCAGGACCTTTACCAAACGGGAATTCATCCAGGCGGCCGCCGCAGTCGGCGGCACGGCAGCGGCCCTGACGTCGCTTGACGGCTGGGGCATGGGCTTCGCCTCCTCGATGCAGGCACCACCGGAGCTGACGGGCAACGCCAACGGCACCAGCGTCGTCATCCTCGGTGGCGGGCTTGCCGGCATGGCTGCTGCCTACGAACTTACGATGCGCGGCTACAACTGCCGCATCCTGGAAGCTCGCTCCTTCGCCGGCGGTCGCTGCCAGTCAGCACGCAACGGCGTTCAGATTGAAGAAGTGGACGGCACGAAGCGAACCTGTGAGTTCGACGAAGGCCATTACTTCAATCACGGCGCCTGGCGACTGCCGAGCTACCATCACGCCGTATTCCACTATGTCCGCAAGTTTGGCATTCCGATGGAGATCATGATCCAGGAATGCGAACAGGGCTACATCCAGAACGACAATGCCGAAGGCCCGCTGGCCGGCAGGCGATTCCGACACCGCGAGCTCAAGGCGGATATGCGCGGCTACACCGCCGAGCTGCTGGCGAAGGCCGTGGATCAGGGCGCACTGGACCAGGAACTGACCAGCAACGACAAGGAGCAGCTCACCGATTACCTGGTGCGCGAAGGCTTCCTCGACTTCCGTTCGTTGAGCTACAAGGGCACCCTGCATCGCGGCCTGGCGAACTTTGATGCCATGGGGCTGATGGGACCGAACACCGCGTCCGAACCGCTGGCCTTCAAGGAACTGCTGGAGTCCGGCCTCGGTAACTCCTTCCAGGCCGTAACCACCGTTGACCATCCGCACAGCATGTATCAGCCGGTCGGCGGTATGGACCAGATCGCCAAGGCGTTTGAGCGCGAAGTACAGGGTTCGATTACCTACAACGCCGAGGTGCAAGAGCTGCGCCAGAATGAAAACGGTGTGCGGGTGCCCTATCGCAACACGGCGACCGGTGAAACGGAGGTCGTGGAAGCGGACTTCTGCATCAGCACGATCCCGCTGTCGATCATGCGCAAGCTGTCGACCGACCTGTCGGAAGAGTGCCAGGAGGCCATCGCCAAGCCGCGGCTGTCGACCGTCGGCAAGCTGGCCCTGCAGATGAAGCGCCGCTTCTGGGAAGAAGACGACGATATCTACGGCGGCTCGAGTACGCTCGGCATCCCCGGGCATACGGTCATCTACCCGTCCTACGGCCTGTTTGGCCAGAAGGGTGTCATTCAGAGCGCTTACGCTTTCGGTCGCACCGCTGTGACGCTCGGTGACATGACGCTTGACGAACAGGTCAAGCAGGCCATCGAGCGAACGGAGCGCATCCATCCCGGACAGTTCGCATCGAGCTACGACGGCAAAGCGTTCTCCATCGCCTGGCACAAGGAAAAGTATGCGGAAGGCGGTTGGACCCAGTGGAGCCCGCCGGACCGACAGAAGTACCTGCCGATACTGCGCGAAGCGCAGGGTCGCGTGTACTTTGCCGGCGACTACATCAGCGGCATTCCCGGCTGGCAGGTCGGCGCCATCGAGTCGGCCTGGACGCAGATCGAGAAGATCCACGCCCGCGCCTCTCAGGGCTGATCGACAAGCTGGAAGTGATCGAAGAACGGCCCGCCAAGCGGGCCGTTTTTTTTGCCCGTCCTGTGATTCAATAACTGCAGCCCCGAAGAACCCCGAGCCGATATGTCCCATCACTCCCGAATGACCGCCTGTATCGCCGGCCTGACCTTGTCGGTCGCCTCTTTGGGCGCCTTCGCGGCATTTTCCGGCGAAGCTGAAACGACCGCTTTGTTGTCAGCCACCGGACTGCAATCGACCATTGTCATCGAGACGCTCGACGGGCATGAGCGTTATGTGTTCAACGAAGAGCGCGCGGCCACTCGTTTTTGTCCCGCATCGACCTTCAAAGTAGCGAACACGCTAATCGGCCTCGACTTCGGCGCGGTGTCGGGCAACGGCGTCGAGTTTGAATGGGATGGCACGGACCGCGGCGTCGATGCCTGGAATCGCGATCAGACCCTGGCCAGCGCGATTCGGGTGTCCTGCGTATGGTGTTATCAACGGGTAGCACGCCAGGTCGGCCGCGAATCCTATGAGCAGACCCTGGCCGAGATCGACTACGGCAACGCCGTTATTGGTTCCGAAGTCGATCAGTTCTGGCTGGACGGCAGCCTGAGGATCTCGGCAGACGAGCAGATCCGGTTCCTGCGGCGACTGCGCCAATCGCCCGCACCGTTCAGTCGTGAGCAGATGGCGGTGCTGGACGACATCATGACGATTCATACCGACGCGGGTTACACCTTGCGGGCGAAGACCGGCTGGACGGGCGCGGGCCAGCACATCGGCTGGTATGTCGGCTCACTGCAGTCGGACACGGACACCTGGCTCTTCGCCATGAACTTCGATATGTATGAAGCCGACGAAGCCTCACTGCGACAGTCGCTGACGCTCGATGCGCTGCGAACGCTGGGCATTCTGCCAGCCGACTGGCGAGTGCCGGATTAAGCACCACCGCCTGTTTGACCGCATAAGAAAAAGCCCGCCGGAAGGCGGGCTTTTCTGTTTAGCGTCGGACGGATTCGGTTAGCGGATAATCTCGCCGTCCCGGTACACGACTTTGCCACCGAGGATGGTCATTGTGATTTCCGTATCGCGCAGATCGTCGTCGGAGACCGTCGTCAGATCCTGGGTCAGCACAGCAATGTCAGCGAGTTTGCCCGGCGTAATTGAGCCCTTGATGTCTTCCTCGAAGGCCGCGATGGCATTGCCCATCGTGTAGGAATACAGCGCACGCTCGCGGGAGTAGACCTCCTGCGGCTGGAAGTAGCTGCCGTCGGGCAGCTGACGGGTTACCGAACAGTGGAAGCTGTCGATCGGGCTGATCTCGTCGACCGGCGGATCCGTGCCGTTGGTCGGTACGGCACCGGCCTCGGCGAGCGTATTGAAGATATAGCCGCGCTCGTAGGTGCGCTCGGGACCCAGTCGGTCTTCGACCCAGGGACCGTCGGAACAGGCGAAGATGCCCTGGAACGCGGTGATGACGCCGAGCTCCACGGTTCGGGCGATATCGTCCGGATGAATGACCTGGGCATGCTCGATGCGCCAGCGCAGGTCCGTCTTGTCCGGATGGGCGTCAAAGGCCGCCTCGTAGATGTCGAGGAGTTCACGATACGCCCGATCGCCAATGCCCTGAATCGCCATCTGGTAGTCGTTCTCTATCGCCAACCGCGCCGACTCCACGATCTCCTCGACCGGCACGACGTTAAGACCTGACGTCCGGGGAAGATCGGCATACGGCTCGAGCAGCCAGCCGCCATGAGTTCCAAGCGCGCCGTCCAGCACTTTCTCGCCGATGGTGCGTACCGTCAGGAAGTTGTTCGCATGGTTGACCATGCGGTACTCGGCAAGGCGGCCTTCCATGTCGGCGGCCTGCTCTTCGAAAGCCATGTAAAGCCGGACCGGGAGGTTACCCTCCTCGGCCATGGTCTTGATCAGGTCGACTTCTGCGAAGGTTGTGCCGAGATCCTGGAAGGACGTGATGCCGTGGCGCAGTGACTCTTCGCCGGCCAAGGTGATCATCTGCCGCATCTCGGCTTCGGCGATGCCGGCCGGACGACGCCCCTGGTGACCGGAGTAGGCCTGGCGGAACGCGTCCTGCGCCGATTCACGCATCATGCCGGTGGCACGGCCGTTCTCGTCTCGAACAATCTCGCCGCCTTCCGGGTCGGGCGTATCACCGTCGAGCTCGACCAGGTTCATAGCGCGCTGATTGACGAAGACGCCATGACCGCTGGTATGGATCAGCATTACCGGGTGGTCGGGGGTTGCGGCGCTTAAGGAGTCATGGATCGGCAGCCCCTCGACCAGCACGTCTTCCTTGGTCGTCCACTTATCCTGGTGCCAGCCGCGGCCGATGATCCACTCGCCGGGCGGCGTTTCGGCGGTCTTCCCCTCGACCATCGAAACGATCTCGCTGAAGCTCTCGGCATAGCGAAAATCCAGGATCAGCAGCGAGCCGCCGAAGCTGGTGTAGTGGCCGTGGCCCTCGATGAACCCGGGGATCGCCGTCTGGCCGTTGAGGTCTATGACCTCAGTACCCTCACCGACGTACTCGCTGATCTCATGCGCCAAGCCAACGGCCTCGATGCGATCGCCAACAATAGCGACCGCTTCTGCCTGCGGCAGGTCGGGATCAACGGTCAGGACATTGCCGTTGGTGAGAACGAGATCGGCAACGGGCATCGCGCTGGTAGGCGTCGACGACTCACCTCCGCAGCCCGCTAACGCCAGAACGCAAACGCTGGTAATCAGATATCGCACAGCACTCCTCCCAAAGTCTGCGAGACCGTTGCCCGGCGAGCGCCGGGCCTCAGCTACCGATTGAATCGTATCGTAATCCCGGCATAGACGTTCATATCGGGCGCCGGCTCGTAGTAGCGTGCGCCGAACGCATTGATGCGGATATTGCTGTTGTAGCTTTCGTCGAACAGGTTATTGATCCCGACGAAAGGTTGCAGCATCCAGTCGCCGCTCGTGAACTCGTAGGTCGCGCGGATCGAAGACACGAAATAGCTTGGCACCCGAACGTCGTTTGCATTGTTCGCGTAAAGCTCGCCCGAGTAGGTGTTGTCCCACACGATGCTCAGGCCACGCTCGTTCCTGTAGCGCAGCCCGAGATAACCGAACTGCTCGGGAAGGCCGGGCAGCGCATTGCCGGAAAAATCGTTGCCGTTGTCATCGACGAAGTCGTCGAAAGTGAAGTCCGACCAGGTGTAGGACACGTCGACGCCAAAGCCCGATTCGCCCGTCCAGGAGAACGCCGTCTCAACGCCGTTTCGCGTCGATGCACCGGCGTTGGCGAAGAAGTTTCGCCCCGGGAAGGCCGGCACTTCAAACGGCACCAGCTCGTCCTCCAAATCGATCTGGAATACCGCGAGCTCAAAGTAGACAGAGTCCGTTCCCGTTTTCCAGCCAAGCTCGAAGTTGTCGGCAACCTGCGGCTCCAGCGCCTGGTTAAAGCCGCCGCTGCCATCCGGGTTCGCCAGCTCCGTTGTCGTCGGAGTCTCAAAAGACTTGCTGTAATTGGCGAACAGCATGCCGCTGCCAACGTCCGCATGAATACCGAGTGACGGGCTCAGCTGGTCAAAGCTCACAACACCTGAGTCGTCGCCGTTATCAAGGAATCGATCCGTGACGTCGAACTCGATGTCATCGTAGCGCAGTCCGGCGGACAGACCGACGCGCTCATTGATCGCATATGCCGCCTGCACGTAGAAGCCGTTACCGCTGACGTCTTCGTCCTGGTCGAAGCCAAGGTCGCCGATTACACCCTCGACGTTGTCAAAGCGCTTTCGCTCATCCTGCTGACGTTCGACGTCAAAGCCGACCGTCACCTCGAGTGCGTCCGGCATCCAGTCGCCAAACGTGTATTGCGCACCGAAGCCGTAGAAGAAGCGATCCAGGTCGACCGCACCGCCACCCTGGAACGGCAGCTTGTTGTTGAACTCGCGCCAGACGTAGTAGTTGCGCAGCAACAGGCGGCCAAAATCCCGGTCGGCTTCGTAGACCAGACCCACGCGCTGCTGGTCCAGCGCCTCGCCCGCGTCGAAGAGCACGTTTCTGTCACGTGCCGAGGTCGGATCATCCGTCGCCTGCGCGAGGTTGATGCCACCC
Source organism: uncultured Woeseiaceae bacterium (assembly GCA_964522355.1). Classification (GTDB taxonomy): domain Bacteria; phylum Pseudomonadota; class Gammaproteobacteria; order Steroidobacterales; family Woeseiaceae; genus JBFGFX01. The sequence continues at coordinate 7,259 of CAZFVT010000049.1, forward strand.
GGATCGTCGGAGGTCGGCTGGTCGGTGTTGTTGAGGACCAGCGATAGCCGGTCGGTGTCGTTAATCTGGTAGCCGAAGCGCGAATTGAAGATGGTGCCTTCAGCAAAGGAATGGTCGCGATACCCCTCGATTTCCTGGGTGGATACGTTGACCAGGTAATCCAGCTTGTCGGCCTGCCCTCCGGCTTTGAGCTGGTATTTCTGGAAGCCGTAGTCGCCCGCCCAGATTCGGCCTTCAATGAAAGGTGACTCAGGACCACGCTCGGTGGTGATGGCGATAACGCCGCCCGATGCGTTGCCGTACAGCGACGAGGACGGTCCGCGCAGCACTTCAATCCTGCCGGCGGAGCCGATATCGATGCTGTCCACTCCGGCCTGGCCATCGGGCAGGGTTTCCGGAATGTTGTCCACGATGACTTTTACGCCGCGGATGCCGAAGGCGGAACGCGCGCCGAAGCCCCGCAGCGACACGCGCAGATCCTGGGCGAAGTTATAGCGGTTTTGCATATACAGGCCGGGCACGAGCACCAGCGACTCGTCGAGCGCGAGCTGCTGGGTGCCTTCCTGAATGCGAGCCTGATCGACGACCGAGATCGACCGGGCGATCTCGCGGATGGGCTTGCCCAGGCGGTCGGCCGTGACGACGATGACGTCGAGTGGGTTTTCTTCCTCTGTCGCCTGCTGGGCCCATCCGGTGGCGCTCAGAAACAGGGGTAGAGTGGCCACGGCCCTTAGCACGGCCGCAGATACGCTGGAATTCATGTGGATCGGTTCCTTCCTTGAAGTGATGAAGCGTCGGAGGAACCGCGTACGATAGGAGATAAGCGGCAGGTGAGCAATGTTGCCCGCCGGCGCTGTTGCAGATGTTGGGACGGCAATATGCCCCGTTGCAACAGAGCTGACGGGAGGCGATACGCCGCCGTGCCGGCCGGCGTCAGATGGCCTTCGAGAACTTCTCAGTCGGCGTTTCGTTCAGGTAGCGGTCGAAAGCCATGGCCGCACTTCGAATCAGCAGACGGCCTCGCGGCGTAATGGCAATGGATGAGTCATCCCGCTCAACCAGCCCGTCGTCGACCATTGGATCAAGGCGTGCCAGCTCAGCCTGGAAGTAGTCGGCGAAATCGATGCCGAACGCGTCGTTAAAGTTCGCGAAATCCAGCCCGTCGTAGCACATCAACTCCTGGATCACCTGTCCCCGGAGGAAATCGTCGTCGTCGACCACCAGCCCTTTGGCGACGGGCAGCCGGTCGTTCTGCAATGCCGCCTCATACTCCATGGTAGTGATCGTGTTCTGCGCGAAGACTCTGCCGATGCTGCCAATGGAGCTGCATCCGAGACCGATCAGGTCGGTATGCCGATGCGTCGAATAGCCCTGGAAGTTCCGCTGCAGGGTACCCGCATTCCGGGCTTTGACGAGGTCGTCTTCCGGCCGCGCGAAGTGGTCCATGCCAACGTACTCGTAACCGGCCTCGCAGAGACGATCTATGCTCGAGTGCAGAATCTCGAGCTTGGTCTCAGGGCTGGGGATGTCGTAAGCGTCGATCATGCGCTGCCCTTTGAAGCGGCTGGGCAGGTGCGCGTAGTTGTAGACGGCGAGCCGATCCGGGTTCAGCTGTTCGACCAGGTCGAGGGTGCGCTCGAAGCTCGTCGCGGTCTGTTTGGGTAAGCCGTAAATCAGGTCGAACGAGATTGAGTGAAATCCGGTGTTGCGTGCCGCATCGACCAGTGTGTTTACCTCGTCGAAAGACTGGATTCGGTTCACGGCTTTCTGAACCTCGAGATCGAAGTCCTGGATGCCGAGGCTCAGCCGATTGAAGCCGAGACTCGCCAGCTCCTGGATGCGCCCGGTATCGACGGTGCGCGGATCGACTTCGATGGAAAACTCGTGCTGGTCGGTTCTGTCGAGCCCGAATTCGTCGTCGAGCTTCTGCATCAGAGCGGCGAGCTGGTCTGCATCGAGATAGGTTGGCGTGCCGCCGCCAAAGTGCAGTTGCTCGACGTCTCTTTCCTTGTCGAAGAGCTCTGCCTGGAGCTCAATCTCGCGATACAGGCATTCCAGGTAACGCTCCACCCTGGCCTGGTTACGCGTCACGATCTTGTTGCAGCCGCAGTAGTAGCACAGCGCGTGGCAGAAGGGCACGTGGACATACACCGACAAAGGCAGCCCGCGCTCATTGCTGGCGCGTGCATTGTCGCGGTAGGTATCGACCGTGAACGACTCTTCAAACTGGAGAGCCGTTGGGTAGGAGGTGTAGCGAGGCCCACGCCCGCCGTATTGGGTGATGAGTTCGGGCTCGAAGACGACCCGGCCCGGTTCGCTGGGCTGCAGATGCTTTTCCATTGACGGATGGTGGCCGATTGCGGGCATCGCTCCCATTGGTATTTGCCCGTACAGCCTCTTCGGCGTGTCCGAAGCACAGATCGGGTTGGATCGGCCAATCCCGGACAGAGTTACGGCGGTATTACGGCGATTAGCCCTTCTGTAAAGGAAGTCGACAGTTTTCCATCCAATTCAGCGTTGTCGAGCCGACTTGTTGAAGACTGGGCAGATTTCCGGTACTACAAATAGAAAACAAGAAAAACTGGGGGTATACCGTGCCTTACGCTGTCCAGCGCCACCGCACCACACTGCTCGCCCTGCTTCCGAAACTCCTTATCGGAATAAGCTTCGCCATGCTCACCGCCTGCGGTGGTGGTAGCTCAGGTCCTGGCGCGGGTAATCCCAATCCACCCAATCCTCCGGCACCACCTCCACCGCCGCCGGGAAATCCGACGGCGAGCGAGACCATTGGTGACATGGGCGGTGAGATCACCAGCCCGGACGGCCAGATGGTATTGAGTATTCCAGTCGGAGCATTGGATGGGGATACCGTTATAACGATCGAGGAGATTCCTCCGGCTGAATTTCCTGCCGAGCTCGATGGCCTCGGAGTTAGCCGGGCCTACGATCTTCAGCCGGATGGCCTCAGCTTTAACGAACCCGTTGAGGTTTTATTTACGTTTGATGTCGCCGATAGCGGTGAAGATTTCATTGAAGGGCCGGTGGACCTGTCGCTGTTTAACCTGTCAGCTTCGGGCCTAGAGATATTGGAGGACGCGAGCATCACCGTCATTCAGAACGCAGCGCAGGCTGAGCTGCGCGGACGGATTTCTCACTTTTCGCTCACCGGCTATATAGGCAGTGGTTTTGATGACCTGGTGAAGGTTAGTGGCGTGCCCGACGTGGTGGAGGTCGGCAAGCCTTTCGATGTTACGGTAAGAATCTTCCACAGAGAAACATCCGACCTTGCCGCCGACGCCGCCGTATTCACTTACCCTTTGGGATTTACCGCGTTTGACGTCACAGATGAGTCCAAGCGCATATTCAAGGATTCACCGCCAACCGGCTTTCCCACTCAGCCCTACTTCAATTTTGGCCCAGTCGTGCCGCAAGTTGAGAAGGCCGTATCCCAAGTGTTCTCTTTCGTTTGCAAGAAGTCGGGAGTCTACCTTTTCAGAGGGAATTACCAGTACCTGAAATCCGGAGAATCGGGTTTCGTCCCCGGCGGGGACATACTCGGCACATTAACGAAGGCGGTTGCCTGTATAGACAGAGCGCAACTATCAGTAACCCAGCTCGTCGACAACACGGACCCGGAAGCCCCTTTACGGGCCGAGTGGGGGTTCGGCGCTTTGCCGAATACAACCGACGCCATTGTTGGTAGCGATTTCACGATCAAGCTGTTTCAGAACGGGCCGTTGAATACGACGCCTGAGTCTGTGGAGATCGCCAGAATCGGAATTATCGACATCAACCCCGGGGTGGTGACGGCTGTAAAACTTGCGGATCCGGCCACGGGTCTAGGCGGTAACGACATTAGCCTGTTTGGCCCGTCAAACCCCGAAGAGGGCGCGATTCGAAGCGCGTTTCTTGCCGACGTTCTGGTGATAAGAGATTTCCAGAATTTCCTTGCTAACGAGCAGTTCTTGACATACCGCTGCCTGACACCCGGATTTACCCAAATTGTCTTCGATCTGGCGATCTCTGGCCAGACGCCAGGTGGATCCGAAGTTATCGCGCGTAGCGGGCTGCATGTAAACGTCAACTGCAAGGCGACGGAGGAGGATCCCGACAGAGCGGACAAGGACAACGACGGCGTCGGCCTGTTAGACCTGTGCCCCAGCGAACCCGGAGGCACGGAGTTCGGCTGTGCCAGTGAAATTACCAACGGCCAGACGCGGATGGGCTGCCAGGCAGGCGGTTCTTGCGCGCTTGACGGCCCGACCGGCAGCTGCAGTCAGTGCGGCGTGCGCCGGCTGTCCGATGACACCACACTGATCAGCAACTCGGACACGGGGACGATCACTATCAGCCTTGACGACGTATACGATACCTCTGGCGCGGTGGCCTACACGACGGAACTGGTCTCGGGAATCTTCGGCGATGACGTTGAGGCCGTCCTCGACGACCAGGGCATCACTTGTCGTTCCGGCGAAGCGGGTGAGGGCTGCGACGGCACGTTCGCCAATGGCGAGCCCATGGGCTGCCCGCCGGGCGAAACCTGTGAAGTGCAGGTGATCCTGGGTGAGGCACTGTCCGATCCGACGCCCGAGATTGCCACCGTCGATGTTCGCAAGGCGACGATCGGCGGCGAGGGTGCATTTGAGTTCGAATGGAGCTTTAGCCGCGGTACACCGGCCGAGGAGTTAGCCAGCAGTTCGTTCGAGATCGCAACGTCAGAGGGCGCGGGCGCGTCGATGTCGCGGTTATTCTTCCCTGAGGAGAATTCCGGTCTGTTGCGGGTTTCTGAATCTCCTGGCGGCGGCTTCACGCTCGGCGGCATTACTTGCAGCAATCCGCTGGCGGGTATCGATGTCAGCAACGCCGCGTTCGACACCGGCACTGACACGGACTGTACGTTCACCAATGAGATTACCGTAAGTACCATCACGCGAGATCTGCCGGGATTTCTGACCGGCCCTCGCGAGATCAACGTCGTGCCACCGGGCGCCTTCGGGCTACCAGCGGACCTGCCGTTGGTTTCGATTGGGACGGACCAGGGCCCGGCCATCCTGAATATCGACACTGCCGATTTTGTGGACGTGGGTCAGGATACAACCAACTTCTCCGCAGCCGGCACCCCGCCGACTGATGGCGCGCTGGTGTTGCTTAACGGGATTATCAATACCGCCGACGTGGTGAGTGGCTTCGGGCAATCACCCACCATCAGCTTTCAATTCAGTCCGACCGCAGATCAGTTCAGCCCCGGTATTTTGTCGTTTGATTCCGTAAACGATATGTCCTTCGTCGGAGACAGTGCATCGACGGCTGCGCTGCGCATCAGTGACAGCAATATCGATGCGCTGATTACGGACGTAGACAACCCGGCCGGTGGCTTCCGCACTAGGACCGTGGGACCCTTCGAGAGGTTCACCAGCCTTGAAAACCCGGTCGTGTCCGGGTACTCGCATAGCCTTGGCTTGCTGGAATGCTACAACCCCTGCGGCGGCAGCGGCAGCGAGATGCCCGCCGTCTGTGCCGAATTCGACCCTTTCATCGACCTGGTCATCACAGACCAGCCGAGCTGCGCGGCGGCCTGGACACCGACGAGCTGCGCAGACGCGTACAACATAGAGAGTGGCGGGATATGCGACCTGCCGCGTGAGATTCGAAAGGTCAATTTCGGCGGCATGATACTGGGCGTTACCCGCGGCCCTAACAGCGAGATATTCCTGGTTGACCCGGCCTGGTCGCCGACCATAGAAGCGGAGGTCATCGGTATCAGCGGGAACGATGCGCGAGACGTCGACTGCGTCGGTGAGTACTGCGTTGTCGCCAACTACGGATCGTCGACGGTAACGGTGGTTTTTTGGGATGCGTTGAAGGAGGCGGAGGTGATCGCCAATCTGAGCGTTGGCGCCGGTCCGCTAAAAGTCGACATTATAGCGACGCCATCAGAGCTGGACATTCAATCTTACCAGGTCGCGGTAAGCACATCGCTCGACAACAGTTATCAGGTCATCGTCCTCGGTAGTGATGGCAGCGTTCTGTTGAACGAAGCCAAAGCGGTACCCGCGGCCTGCGCAGAACCGTATGGGGTCGCATGGATGACAAACTTCGAAGTGACGATTAACTGCAGAGGCAGTGACAATTATGTCGTCGATCGGCCTTTCGACTAATGGTGTGCCGGCTCTTTCGGGGTCACGGCTGGTAGTCTGATCAGGGGCTGCGACAAGAAGCACCGGTAGTTAAGTGAGGCAACACGAATAGGGTAAAAGCCCAAGAACAAACGCTACGAAAGATCCGCTGGCGGCCCAGCTTACAAGCGGTAGCTATGGTGAAGAGAGCGTTGCGCCGGTGACCTTTACGATACATAACTGAGCTTGGCGGGGGGACGGTCAGAGCCGCCAACACCTCAACAGTAGTCGAAAGTCTGAATAAAAAAAGCCGTATCTCTCTCGAGATGCGGCTTTCTCAAATAAGATCCTGGCGGTGTCCGACGCGCATGGATGCGCTAGTGCCGCGGAGGACAGGATGTCCGGGACCGGCCTCCCATCGATTGGTAGGGGGGTCAGGTATGCGGTAAAGACCCATCAAAAATCGTGGGGTCTCCCTCCAAAAGAAAAAGCCGTACCCAAATGGATACGGCTTTCTCAAATAAGATCCTGGCGGTGTCCTACTCTCACATGGGGAGACCCCACACTACCATCGGCGCTGAGTGTTTTCACTTCCGAGTTCGGAATGGAATCGGGTGGTTCCCACTCGCTATTGCCGC